>NZ_JBSSLX010000063.1:0-28584 GCF_053890995.1 Micromonospora sp. I033
TAGCGGTCGGCGACCGCGCGGGCCAGTTCGGCCACCTCGGGCGCCAGGACGGGCACCGGGGAGACGACCTTCTCCAGGTACGCCAGCCGGGGGTGCGCGGACTCCGCGACCCGCTCCAGCAGCCAGCCGTCGACGAGCTGCCCGGCGAAGCGGACCTTCACCCGCACCCCGGGCCGGGCGTCGGCGTCCAGGGTGTCGGGCACGAGGTAGTCGAAGGGGCGGTCGAGGTGCGGCAGGGGCACGTCCACGCAGACGCGAGCGACCGGCGACCCCTCGGCGGGTCGCCGGTCGCCTCGCCTGGTGCCGGTCAGGCTCCCGCGGCCGACTTGAGGTCGGCGGCCCGGTCGGTGCTCTCCCAGGTCAGGTCCGGCAGCTCCCGGCCGAAGTGGCCGTAGGCGGCGGTCTGCTGGTAGATCGGGCGGAGCAGGTTGAGATCCCGGATGATGGCGGCCGGGCGCAGGTCGAAGACCTCGGCGACGGCCTTCTCGATCGAGGCGACCGGCACGGTCTCGGTGCCGAAGGTCTCGATGAACAGGCTCACCGGGTGGGCCTTGCCGATCGCGTACGCGACCTGCGCCTCGCAACGCTCGGCCAGGCCGGCGGCGACCACGTTCTTGGCCACCCAGCGCATCGCGTACGCGGCGGAGCGGTCCACCTTGGACGGGTCCTTGCCGGAGAACGCGCCGCCGCCGTGCCGGGCGTAGCCGCCGTAGGTGTCGACGATGATCTTCCGGCCGGTGAGGCCGGCGTCGCCCATCGGGCCGCCGATCTCGAAACGCCCGGTCGGGTTGACCAGCAGCCGGTAGCCCTCGGTGTCCAGGCCGAGGCCCTCCAGCTCGGGGGTGATGACGTGGTCGCGGACGTCCGGGGTGAGCAGCGACTCGAGCGAGATGTCGGCCGCGTGCTGGCTGGAGACCACGACGGTGTCGAGCCGGACCGGGCGCAGCCCGTCGTACTCGATGGTCACCTGGGTCTTGCCGTCCGGCCGCAGGTAGGGGATCGTGCCGTCCTTGCGCACCTGGGCGAGGCGGCGGGCCAGCCGGTGGGCGAGCGCGATCGGCAGCGGCATCAGCTCGGGCGTCTCGGAGCAGGCGAAGCCGAACATCATGCCCTGGTCGCCGGCGCCCTGCGCGTCGAGCGCGCTCTCCGACGAGCCGGTACGCAGCTCGAACGCGTTGTCCACGCCCTGCGCGATGTCGGGCGACTGGGCGCCGATGGAGACGCTCACGCCGCAGGAGGCGCCGTCGAAGCCCTTCTTCGACGAGTCGTAGCCGATCGACAGGATGGTGTCCCGCACGATGGTCGGGATGTCGGCGTACGCCTTCGTGGTCACCTCGCCGGCGACGTGCACCTGGCCGGTGGTGATCAGGGTCTCGACCGCGACCCGGCTGTGCGGGTCCTGGGCGAGCAGTGCGTCGAGAATGCCGTCACTGATCTGGTCGGCGATCTTGTCCGGGTGGCCTTCCGTGACCGATTCGGACGTGAAGAGACGTGTCACGGCACTCCTAAGCATGTGAAGACTTTTAAAGGTCGCTCGGCGGCAGTTTAGTCACCGTGCTCCCAGCGTGACCCGGGGAACCGGGGAGTGACCAACCCTCAGGACCGCTCCCGCAACCGGGCGACCACGAGGTCCCAGACGGCGTCGGCCAGGTCCTCCTTCGGCTGCTCGGGCATCCGGTGCACCGACCCGTCCGCCCCGATCACCGTGGCGGCGTTGGTCTCGGCCCCGAAGACCTTGTCCACCCCGACCTCGTTGATCACGATGAGGTCGGCGCGCTTGCGGGCGAGCTTGGCCCGGCCGTTGGCCTCGGCGTCGCCGGTCTCCGCGGCGAAGACCACCAGCACCTGCTCCGGCCGCCGGCGGCGGCCCAGCTCGGCCGCGATGTCCGGGTTGGTCACCAGCTCGATGGTGGGCGCGCTGCCGTCGTCCGACTTCTTGATCTTACCGGGCGCGTACGTCGCCGGACGGAAATCGGCGGGCGCGGCGGCCATCACGACGGCGTCCGCGTCGGCGGCCGCCTCCAGGGTCGCCTTGCGCAGGTCCTCGGTGCTGCCCACCCGGACCAGGTCCACGCCGGCCGGGTCGGCGAGCGCGACGTTGGCCGAGACCAGGGTGACCCGGGCGCCCCGGGCCACGGCGGCCCGGGCGAACGCGTAGCCCTGCTTGCCGGAGGAGCGGTTGCCGAGGAAGCGGACCGGGTCGAGCGGCTCGCGGGTGCCGCCGGCGGTGACCACCACGTGCCGGCCGGCCAGGTCGGCCGGGGCGGCGCCGCCGCGGGCCAGGGCCCGGCGGGCGACCGCGAAGATCTCGGCCGGGTCGGGCAACCGGCCCTTGCCGGTGTCCTTGCCGGTGAGCCGGCCGACCGCGGGCTCGATCACCAGGACGCCGCGGGACCGCAGGGTCGCCACGTTGGCGACGGTGGCCGGGTGCTCCCACATCTCGGTGTGCATGGCCGGCGCCAGCACCACCGGGCAACGCGCCGTCAGCAGGGTGTTGGTGAGCAGGTCGTCGGCGAGGCCGTGGGCGGCCTTGGCGAGCAGGTCGGCGGTGGTGGGCACCACCACGACCAGGTCGGCGTGCTGCCCGAGACGGACGTGCGGCACCTCGTGCACGTCGGACCAGACGTCGTCGGCGACCGGCTGGCCGGAGAGCGCGGCCCAGGTCGGCGCCCCGACGAAACGGAGCGCCGACCCGGTCGGCACGACCCGGACCCGGTGACCCGACTCAGTGAAGAGCCGGAGCAGCTCACACGCCTTGTAGGCGGCGATGCCGCCACCGACCCCGAGGACGATCTCGGCGGCCATCGGCGCGGGCGGGGCTTACGGCTGGTCGGTCGGCTCGGCGGTGAGCAGACCCGCGTTGATCTCGCGCATGGCGATGGAGAGCGGCTTCTCCTGGGGGGTGGTCTCCACCAGCGGGCCGACGTACTCCAGCAGGCCCTCGCCGAGCTGGCTGTAGTAGGCGTTGACCTGGCGCGCGCGCTTGGCGGCGAAGATGACCAGCGCGTACTTCGAGGTGGTCTTCTCGAGGAGCTCGTCGATCGGCGGGTTGGTGATGCCCTCGGGGTTGGCGATGGATCCCACGAATAACCTCTGCGTCTTTGTGCCCGCCCGGAGGCGGTGGCCGCTCAACCGCTCGGGCGCGGTCGGGCCGGAGCCAGGAAGGAAGAACCGAGCAAGCCTACCAGCTCCTCGGCCGCACGCTCGGTCCGGTCGTGCAGCACGGCGTGTGCGAAGGCGGCCGCGAGGGCCGGGTCCGGCCGGTACGCCGGCGGGCAGAGCAGCACCAGCCGCGCGTCCGGCACCACGGCCCGGACGGCGAGCGCGCCGGGCAGGTCGAGCGGAAGCAGCACCGGCCGCCCCTCGGCGAGCCGGGACCGCACGCCGGCGCGCGGCACCCCCCGCCGGTGCGGCCCGATCCGGCTCCACTCCAGCAGCTCGTCGGCCGCCACCATGCGGTCGAAGCCGGCCGGGTCGAGGAAGAGCCGGTCGACGCCGTCCACCTCGCCGGGACAGGCCGGCCGGGTGGTCGCGGCGACCGGCACCCACACGGACGGAAAGCGCGCCCGGACCAGCTCGACGACACTCCCCCTGCCGGCCCCCGAAGGTCCGGCCAGGACAGTGAGCCGAGCCGCCGGGCGCGCCTCGTCATCCGTGCTCACCGCTTGTTTCTACACGGTGGGCCGTTCAGTTGGCGGCGAACTCTCCAAGCAGCGCCTTGCGCTGCTGCTCGCCCAGGCCACGCAGCCGGCGGCTGTCGGCGATCTTGAGCTTCTCCATGATCTGGGTGGCCCGGATCTTGCCGATGCCCGGCATCGCCTGGAGCACGGCCGAAACCTTCAGCTTGCCCACGACGTCGTCGGACTCGGCCCGCTCGAGGACGGTGGCGAGGGTGGTCTTGCCCTGCTTGAGCTGCTCCTTCAGCTCAGCACGGGCCTTGCGGATCTCCGCGGCCTTCTCCAGCGCGGCAGCGCGCTGCTCGGGGGTCAGTGACGGGAGCGGCACCAGTTCTCCTCAGGTCCCTAGTACGACGGGCGGGGCGCACCGCCGCATCTGTGAAACGTGGTGTCGCTGGCAACCAAAGGGGTCCGTGGTTCCCAGCGCGGGGAAAACTAGCGGTCAACGGAGTTTTCGGCAACGTGGACGCGCGAAGATCAACGGAAAGTGACCGAGCCGTCAGTCAGTCAGGCGGTGGTCAGGGCGGCCCGGCACTCGGCCAGCACCCGGTCCGTGCCGGCCCGCAGGGCGGCCTCGTCCGGCCCGGCGCCCAGCACCTCACGCGAGTAGGACGGGAGCACCGAGGGCAGGCTGGAGCCGAAGACGGTACGCAGGTCGGCGGCCGTCGCGCCCTGCGCGCCCAGCCCCGGTGCGAGCAGCGGGCCGTTCACCGCGGCGAGGTCGTGGCCGGTGTCGCCGATCGTCGCGCCGACCACCAGCCCGAAGCTGCCGAGGGGTTCGGCACCCCGGTTGAGCTGGGAAATCTCGTCGATGACGGTCTGCGCCACGGTGCGCCCGTCGGCCCCGACGGCGCGCTGCACGGCGGCGCCCTCGGGGTTCGAGGTGAGCGCCAGGACGAACACGCCGCCGCCGTGCGCGGCCGCCAGCTCGAACATCGGCGCCAGCGAACCGACCCCCAGGTAGGGGCTCGCGGTGACCGCGTCGACATACAGCGGGCTGGATGGATCGAGGTACGCCGAGGCGTACGCGCTCACCGTCGAGCCGATGTCGCCGCGCTTGACGTCGAGGAGAACGAGCGAGCCCGAATTTCGCAACTGTCGGATAGTTGACTCAAGGATTCCGACACCCCGGGCCCCGAAGCGCTCGAAGAACGCCGACTGGGGCTTGACCACGGCCACCCGGTCGCCGATGGCCTCCACCACGATCCGGCAGAACCGGTCGAGGCCCTCGACGTCGTCGGGCAGGCCCCAGCGGGCCAGCAGTCCGGGGTGCGGGTCGATCCCCACGCAGAGCGGTCCCCGCTCGACCACGGCCCGGTGCAGGCGGGCGCCGAAGCTTTCCATCGCGACTCTCCCTCTCCTCGCGCGGGCTCGCGCCGCGCTGTCCGCGGCGGGCACGCCGCCGCTCGTGGTCCTGTCCCCCGGCCGCCGCGCGACGGCCGGACCGTCCTGTCACCACCGGACGCCGGTCGCCGGTGGCCTCCCGCCGGCTCAGCCGGCCTTGACCGCCGCCTCGACACCGGCCGCGATCCGGGCCACGTCCGCCTCGTCGGTGACGTACGGGGGCATGGTGTAGACCAGGTCCCGGAACGGCCGCAGCCAGACGCCCTGCGCGACCGCGGCGGCGGTCGCCCGGGGGATGTCCACCTCGTGGTCGAGCTGGACCACGCCGATCGCGCCGAGCACCCGCACGTCGGCCACCCCGGGGGTGCCGCGCAGCGGCTCCAGGCCGGCCCGCAGCCCTTCGGCGATGCCCGCCACCCGGCCGGCCCAGTCCCCGCTCCGCAGCAGGCCCAGGGAGGCGTTGGCGACCGCGCAGGCGAGCGGGTTGCCCATGAAGGTCGGGCCGTGCGCCAGCACCCCGTCGGCGGAGATGGCCCGGGCCACCTCGGGGGTGCAGAGCGCCGCGGCCAGGGTGAGGTAGCCGCCGGTGAGCGCCTTGCCGACGCAGAGCACGTCCGGGGCGACCCCGGCGTGCTCGCCGGCGAACATGGTGCCCGTCCGGCCGAAGCCGGTGGCGATCTCGTCGAAGACCAGCAGAATGCCGTGCGCCCGGGTCACCTCGCGCAGCACCCGCAGGTAGTGCGGATTGTGGAAGCGCATCCCGCCGGCGCCCTGCACCACCGGCTCGACGATCACCGCGGCCAGCTCGCCGGCGTGCCGCTCCACCGCCTCCACCAGCGCCGCCTCGTACGCCGGGTCGGGCGGGGTGTCGACGCCGGCCGGCGGCAGCGGCGCGAACACCTGCCGGGGCAGGACGTCCCCCCAGAGGTGGTGCATCCCGCCCTCCGGGTCGCAGACGCTCATCGGGTGGAACGTGTCGCCGTGGTAGCCGCCCCGCCAGGTGCCCAGCCGGCGGCGTTCCGGCCGCCCCAGGGCCCGCTGGTACTGCAGGCACATCTTCACCGCCACCTCGACGCTGACCGAGCCGGAGTCGGCCAGGAAGACGTGCTCCAGGCCGTCCGGGGACAGCTCGACCAGAGTGCGCGCGAGGCGTACCGCGGGCTCGTGGGTGAGGCCGCCGAACATCACGTGGCTCATCCGGCCGAGCTGGTCGGTCACCGCGGCGTCCAGCACCGGGTGCCGGTAGCCGTGGATCGCCGCCCACCAGGACGACATCCCGTCGACAAGTTCCCGGCCATCGGCCAGCCGCAACCGCACGCCCTCGGCACTGTCCACCACGTACGGCGGATTGGCCGGCGGCAGGGCCGCGTACGGGTGCCAGACGTGCCGCCGGTCGGCGGCGAGGATCTCCTCGGGCGTCACGGTTCTCCTTCGTGGTGTGCGCGCGGTTCCGACAACTCCAGCTCGGCGCGTCTGCCGCCGCGCCGCGACCTGGAGTCGTCGTCCGGCGGCCGGTCAGCGTCGCGCGGCCGCCCGGGCCACCGACCGGACCAGGGCCGGGCCCCGGTAGATGAAACCGGTGTACAGCTGGACGAGGCTCGCGCCGGCGTCGAACATCCGGGCCGCGTCGTCCGGGTCGAGGATGCCGCCGACACCGATCACCGGCAGCCGGCCGCCGGTCTCCCGGTGCACGAACGCGACCACCTCGCGGGCCCGCTCGCCCAGCGGGCGGCCGGAGAGGCCGCCGGTCTCCGCGCCCCGCGCCCGGTCGGCCGGGGCGAGCCCGTCCCGGGCCAGGGTGGTGTTGGTGGCGATCACCCCGGCCGCGCCGCGATCGAGGCAGACCTCCAGCAGTTCGGCGACGGCCGGCTCGGTGAGGTCGGGGGCGATCTTCACGAGCACCGGCTTCTCCCCCACCAGCGCCGCGAGGAGCGCGTCCAGGTGGGACCGGTCCTGAAGGGACCGCAGGCCGGGGGTGTTCGGTGAGGACACGTTGACCGCGAAGTAGTCCCCGTGCCCCTTCAGCGCCCGGTAGGAGGCCAGGTAGTCCTCGACGGCCTCGTCCAGCGGGGTCACCTTGGACTTGCCGAGCGAGATGCCCAGCGGCACGCCGAGCGGGCGCGGCAGCGCCGCCAGCCGGACCGCGAGGGCCTCGGCGCCGGCGTTGTTGAAGCCCATCCGGTTGACCACGGCCTCGCTGTCGCGCAGCCGGAACAGCCGCGGCCGGGGGTTGCCCGGCTGGGCGTGGGCGGTCACCGTGCCGACCTCGACGAAACCGAAGCCCAGCGCCGGCCAGGCCGGCAGCGCCACCCCGTTCTTGTCCATCCCGGCCGCCAACCCGACCGGATTGGGGAAGTCCACCCCGAACACGGTCCGCGGCGCGGCACGGAAGTACCGCGCCCGCAGCGCGCCGAGGAGAGCCGCCCGCCGGGACACCCCGGCGAGCCGCTCCAACGTCCACTCGTGCGCCACCTCGGCGTCCCCGCCCCCGATCCGGAACAACCGAGGCCGCACCACCTTCTCGAAGATCACTCGCCCACCACCCCGGCTGCGGTGATCATGAGGTTGACGGCGAAGTCGATCTCCTCGACCGCCGCCAACCTCATGATCGTCGGGGTCGGGCCGCTCACTCGCCGGCCCGGAGAGCGGCGTGGAGCTCCTGGAGGGGGCGGACCCGCATGTCGCCCCGGATGCGTGCCTCGATGCCCATCACCGCCGCCGCGGCGCCGGGCACCGTGGTGACGCAGGGGATGTCGGCCGTCACGGCGGCGCTGCGGATCTCGTAGCCGTCGGAGCGGGCGCTCGCGCCGGAGCCCTGCGGGGTGTTCACCACCAGGGCCACGTCGCCGCCGAGGATCAGCGAGACCGCGTCCTCGCCCTCGCCCGACTCGTAGTGCTTGCGGATCTGCTCGCAGGCGATGCCGTGCCGGCGCAGCACCTCGGCCGTGCCGGTGGTGGCCACGATCTCGAAGCCCAGGTCGGCCAGGCGCTTGATCGGGAAGATCATGCCGCGCTTGTCCCGGTTGGCCACCGAGACGAAGATCTTCCCGGCGGTCGGCAGCGACCCGTACGCGGCGGACTGCGACTTGGCGAAGGCGTGCCCGAAGTTGGTGTCGATGCCCATCACCTCGCCGGTGGACTTCATCTCCGGGCCGAGCAGGACGTCGATGCCCTTGCCGGACGGGGTGCGGAACCGCTTGAACGGCAGCACCGCCTCCTTGACCGCGATCGGGGCGTCGGCGGGCATCGTCCCGCCGTCCCCGGTGGGCGGCAGCATCCCCTCGGCGCGCAGCTCGGCGATGGTGGCGCCGAGCGCGATCCGGGCCGCCGCCTTGGCCAGCGGCACCGCGGTGGCCTTGGAGACGAACGGGACCGTCCGGGAGGCGCGCGGGTTGGCCTCCAGCACGTACAGCGTGTCGCCCTGGAGCGCGTACTGGACGTTGAGCAGGCCCTTCACCCCGACGCCGCGGGCGATCTCCTCGGTGTAGCGGCGCACCTCGGCAAGGTGGGAGCCGGCGAGCGTGATGGGCGGCAGCGCACAGGAGGAGTCGCCGGAGTGGATGCCGGCCTCCTCGATGTGCTCCATGACGCCGCCCAGGTAGACCGCGCCGTCGGCGTCGACCAGGGCGTCCACGTCGATCTCGATGGCGTCGTCGAGGAAGCGGTCCACCAGCACCGGGTGGTCCGGCGAGATGTCGGTGGCCCGGCCGATGTAGTCGCGCAGGGTGGCGTCGTCGTAGACGATCTCCATGCCCCGCCCGCCGAGCACGTACGACGGCCGGACCAGCACCGGGTACCCGATCTCGTCGGCGATCGCCTTGGCCTCCTCGTAGGAGGTGGCCATGCCGTGCGCCGGGGCACGCAGCCCGGCCCGGGACAGCACCGCGCCGAACGCGCCGCGCTCCTCGGCCAGGTGGATCGACTCCGGGGAGGTGCCGACGATCGGCACGCCGGCGTTCTTGAGCCGCTGGGCCAGGCCGAGCGGGGTCTGCCCGCCGAGCTGCACGACCACCCCGACCACGCCGGGGCCGCCGGCCGCCTTGCCGGAGGAGTCCTCGGCGTGCCAGACCTCCAGCACGTCCTCGAAGGTGAGCGGCTCGAAGTAGAGCCGGTCGGCGGTGTCGTAGTCGGTGGAGACGGTCTCCGGGTTGCAGTTGACCATGACGGTCTCGTAGCCGACCTCGCGGAGCGCCATGACGGCGTGCACGCAGGAGTAGTCGAACTCGATGCCCTGCCCGATCCGGTTCGGCCCGGAGCCCAGGATGAGCACCTTGGGCCGGTCCGAGGGCCCGACCTCGGTCTCCTGGTCGTACGTCGAGTAGTGGTACGGCGTGGTCGCCTCGAACTCGGCCGCGCAGGTGTCGACCGTCTTGTAGACCGGGCGGACCCCGAGCCGGTGGCGCAGGGTGCGGACGCCGTCCTCGGCGGCCAGCTCGGGGCGGAGCGCGGCGAGCTGCCGGTCGGAGAGGCCGGCCCGCTTGGCCCGGCGCAGCAGGTCGGCGTCGAGCACCGGGGCGTCGACGATCTCGGCGCGCAGCTCCACCAGCGCGGCCATCTGGTCCAGGAACCAGGGGTCCATCCCGCCGGACGCCTCGGCCACCTCGGCGATCGAGGCGCCCAGCCGCAGCGCCCGCTCGACCGTGTAGATCCGGCCGTCGTGCGGCATCCGCAGCGCGGCGAGGGTGTTCTCCTTCGTCGCGCCCTCGGGGTCCGGCAGGGTCCAGAAGCCACCGGCCTTGGTTTCCATCGAGCGCATCGCCTTGTTCAGCGCCTCGGTGAAGTTGCGCCCGAGGCTCATGGCCTCGCCGACCGACTTCATGGTGGTGGTCAGCTCCGGGTCCGCGCCGGGGAACTTCTCGAACGCGAACCGCGGGATCTTCACCACCACGTAGTCCAGGGTCGGCTCGAACGCCGCCGGGGTCTTCAGGGTGATGTCGTTGGGAATCTCGTCGAGGGTGTAGCCGATGGCCAGCTTCGCGGCGATCTTGGCGATCGGGAAGCCGGTGGCCTTCGACGCGAGGGCCGAGGAGCGGGACACCCGCGGGTTCATCTCGATCACGACGATCCGGCCGTCGGCCGGGTTCACCGCGAACTGGATGTTGCAGCCGCCGGTGTCGACCCCGACCTCGCGGAGCACCGCGATGCCCAGGTCGCGCAGGCGCTGGTACTCCCGGTCGGTGAGCGTCATGGCCGGCGCGACGGTGACGCTGTCGCCGGTGTGCACGCCCATCGGGTCGACGTTCTCGATCGAGCAGACCACCACCACGTTGTCGTGGCGGTCGCGCATCAGTTCGAGCTCGTACTCCTTCCAGCCGAGCACGCTCTCCTCGATGAGCACCTCGTGCACCGGGCTGGCGGCCAGACCGGCGCCGGCGATCCGCTCCAGGTCCTCGTCGGTGTGCGCCATGCCGGAGCCGAGGCCGCCCATGGTGAACGACGGCCGGATGACCACCGGCAGGCCGAGCTCGCCGACGGTCGCGCGGACCTCGTCCATCGAGTGGCAGACCCGGGAGCGGGGCACCAGCGACGTCGGGTCGTCCAGGCCGAGGCGTACGCCGGCCTTGGCGACGATGTCCTTGAACAGCTGCCGGTCCTCGCCCCGGTTGATGGCGTCGATGTTGGCGCCGATCAGCTCGACGCCGTACTTCTCCAGGACGCCGGCCTCGTGCAGGGCGACCGCGGTGTTCAGCGCGGTCTGCCCGCCCAGGGTGGGCAGCAGCGCGTCGGGGCGCTCCTTGGCGATGACCAGCTCGACGAACTCCGGGGTGATCGGCTCGACGTAGGTGGCGTCGGCGAACTCCGGGTCGGTCATGATCGTCGCCGGGTTGGAGTTGACCAGGCTGACCCGGATCCCCTCGCTGCGCAGCACCCGGCAGGCCTGCGTGCCGGAGTAGTCGAACTCGCAGGCCTGGCCGATGACGATCGGCCCGGAGCCGATCACGAGGACGTGCTTGAGGTCGGTCCGCTTAGGCATCCTTGCGCCCTTCGATCAGCTCGGCGAAACGGTCGAAGAGGTAGTCCGCGTCGTGCGGGCCGGCCGCCGCCTCCGGGTGGTACTGGACGGTGAAGGCGGGCACGTCCTTGGCCCGCAGCCCCTCGACCACGTTGTCATTGAGGCAGACATGGGACACCTGGACGCCGCCGAACTCGGTCTCGATCACCTGGTCGGGGACGACCGCGCCGGCCTGCGCGCCCGGCACCTGGACCGCGAAGCCGTGGTTGTGGCTGGTCACCTCGACCTTGCCGGTGGCCCGGTCGAGCACCGGCTGGTTGATGCCGCGGTGGCCGTAGCCGAGCTTGTAGGTGCCGAAGCCGAGCGCCCGGCCGAGGATCTGGCTGCCGAAGCAGATGCCGAACAGCGGGATCCGCCGGCCCAGCACCTCCCGGGCCAGCGCGACCGGGCCCTCGGCGGTGGCCGGGTCGCCCGGCCCGGGCGAGAAGAAGACGGCGTCCGCGCCGGTGGCCAGCAGGTCCTCGATGGAGGAACCGGCCGGCAGCACGTGGGTGGTGACGCCGCGGGAGGCGAGCCGGCGCGGCACGTTGCGCTTGATGCCCAGGTCCAGCGCCGCCACCGTGAACCGGTGCTCGCCCTGCGCCTGCACCACGTACGGCTCGGCGGTGGTCACCTCCGCGGAGAGGTCCGCGCCGACCATCTGCGGCGCACGGCGGACCCGGTCGAGCAGCGCCGCCGGGTCGTCGTCGACGCTGGAGATGCCGACCCGCATGGCGCCGCGCTCGCGCAGGTGCCGGGTGAGCGCCCGGGTGTCCACGCCGCTGATGCCGACCACGCCCTCGGCGGCCAACCGGTCCTCCAGGCCACCGGTGGCCCGCCAGTTGGAGCCGATCCGGGCCGGGTCGCGCACCACGTAGCCGGCCACCCAGATCCGGCCGGACTCGTCGTCCTCGCCGTTGACGCCGGTGTTGCCGATGTGCGGCGCGGTCTGCACCACCACCTGACGGTGGTAGGAGGGGTCGGTGAGGGTCTCCTGGTAGCCGGTCATGCCGGTGTTGAAGACGGCCTCACCGAAGGTCTCCCCGACGCTGCCGTACGCCTCGCCGTGGAACGTGCGCCCGTCCTCCAGGACGAGGATCGCGCTTCTGCGCTTCGCCATTTACTTGACAGCCTTTCCGTCCAGGACCGTCGGCTCGCCGCGCAGGAAGGTCGCCACGATGCGACCCGGCAGCGTCATGCGGGCGTACGGGGTGTTGCGACTGCGACTGGCCAGCTCCGCCGGCTCGACGACGCGGCGGGCCGCCGGGTCGACAAGGGTCAGGTTGGCCGGCACGCCGGGGGCCGGGTCGAGACCGTGGGAGTCCAGCCCGGCGATCCGGGCCGGGGCGCGGGACATCCGCTCGGCGATCAGGTCCCACTGCGGCCCGAGCACGTCCAGCGCGATGGAGAGCGCCGTCTCCAGGCCGAGCATGCCCGGCCGGGCGTACGCCCACTCGCACTCCTTGTCCTCCACGGCGTGCGGCGCGTGGTCGGTGGCGACGATGTCGATCACGCCCTCGGCCAGGGCGGCCCGGAGCGCGGCGACGTCGGCGGCGGTGCGCAGCGGCGGGTTGACCTTGTAGACCGGGTCGTAGGTGGCCGCCTTCTCGTCGGTGAGCAGCAGGTGGTGCGGGGTCACCTCGGCGGTGACCTTCACCCCGCGCGCCTTGGCGTGCCGCAGCACCTCGACGCTGCCGGCCGTGGAGACGTGGCAGATGTGCAGTCGGCTGCCGACGTGCTCGGCGAGCAGCACGTCGCGGGCGATGATCGCCTCCTCGGCGACCGCCGGCCAGCCGGTCAGCCCGAGGCGGGTGGAGACCTCGCCCTCGTGCATCTGCGCGCCCTCGGTGAGCCGGGGCTCCTCGGCGTGCTGGGCGACCACCCCGTCGAACGCCTTGACGTACTCCAGGGCCCGGCGCATCAGCTTCGGGTCGGCGACGCAGTGCCCGTCGTCGGAGAAGATCCGCACCCGGGCCGCCGAGTCGGCCATCGCGCCCAGTTCGGCCAGGCGCTCGCCGGCCAGGCCGACGGTGACCGCGCCGATCGGCTGCACGTCGACCAGCCCGGCCTCGCGGCCGAGCCGCCAGACCTGCTCGACCACGCCGGCCGTGTCGGCCACCGGCGAGGTGTTCGCCATGGCGCAGACCGCCGTGTAGCCGCCGAGCGCGGCGGCCCGGGAGCCGGACTCGACGGTCTCGGCGTCCTCCCGGCCCGGCTCGCGCAGGTGGGTGTGCAGGTCGACCAGGCCGGGCAGGGCCACCAGGCCGGTGGCGTCGAGCACCGTGGCGTCCGGCGCGGTCAGCCCGGCGCCGGTCTCGGCCACGACGCCGTCGCGGATCAGCAGGTCGGTCGGCGCGCCGCCGACCACACTCACGTTCCGGATCAGGTACGCGGTCACCGGTTGTTCCCTCCGAGCAGCAGGTAGAGGACGGCCATCCGCACGGAGACCCCGTTGGCGACCTGTTCGACGATGGTGGAGCGGGGCGAGTCGGCCACCTCGGGCGTGATCTCCATCCCCCGGTTCATCGGGCCGGGGTGCATGACGATCGCGTGCTCGGGCAGCCGGCGCATCCGCGGCCCGTCCAGCCCGTAGCGGCGGGCGTACTCGCGGGCCGAGGGGAAGTAGGAGTCGTTCATCCGCTCCCGCTGCACCCGCAGCATCATCACCACGTCCACACCGGGAAGAACGGTGTCGAGGTCGTAGGAGACGTCGGTGCCCGGGGCGAGCGCGTGCGGGATGTCGACCGGGATCAGGGTCGGCGGGCCGACCAGGGTGACCTTCGCGCCGAGGGTGGAGAGCAGCAGCACGTTGGAGCGGGCCACCCGGGAGTGCAGCACGTCGCCGACGATCGCCACGTGCAGGCCGTCCAGGCGGCCCAGCCGGGAGCGCATCGTGTAGGCGTCGAGCAGCGCCTGGGTGGGGTGCTCGTGGGTGCCGTCACCGGCGTTGACGACCGAACCGTCCACCCAGTTGGCCAGCCGGTGCGGGGCCCCGGAGGCCGGGTGCCGGACGACCACCGCGTCGGCCCCCATGGCCTGGAGGGTCAGCGCGGTGTCCTTCAGGCTCTCCCCCTTGGCCACGCTGGAACCCTTGGCGGAGAAGTTGATCACGTCGGCGCTGAGCCGCTTGGCGGCCGCCTCGAACGAGATGCGGGTCCGGGTGGAGTCCTCGTAGAAGAGGTTGACCACGGTGCGGCCGCGCAGCGCGGGCAGCTTCTTGACCTCGCGGCCGGCCACCGTCGCCATCTCGGCCGCGGTGTCCAGGATCTCGGTGGCGGTGGCCGCGTCCAGGTCGGCCCCGGACAGCAGGTGGCGGATCATGCGGCACCCCCGTAGAGCCGGACCTCGTCGGCGCCGTCGGTCTCGGCCAGGGTGACCTTGACCTTCTCGGCGAGCGCGGTGGGGATGTTCTTGCCGACGTAGTCGGCGCGGATCGGCAACTGGCGGTGCCCCCGGTCGACCAGGACGGCGAGCTGCACCGAGGCCGGGCGGCCGACGTCGCTGAGCGCGTCCAGGGCGGCCCGCACGGTGCGGCCGGAGAAGAGCACGTCGTCGACGAGGACGACCCGCCGGCCGTCGATCCCGCCCGGGGGCAGGTCGGTGGGGCCGACCGCGCGGGTGGCGTGCCGGCGCAGGTCGTCGCGGTAGAGCGTGATGTCGAGCACGCCGACCGGGACGGTCACGTCCTCGAAGGTGCTGATCCGGGCGGCGAGCCGCCGCGCGAGCGGGACGCCGCGGGTGGGGATGCCGAGCAGCACGGTGTCGGCGGCGCCCTGGGTCTTCTCCAGGATCTGGTGGGCGATGCGGTCGACCACCCGCGACACGTCGGCGGCGGCGAGGATCACCTTCACCGAGGGTTGTCGCGGCGGCGACGAGTGGGCAGCCGGTGGGTAGGCCACGGCGGACCTCCTTCCCCGCCTCACGGGACGGGTCGTTAAAGGACGTCTGGTTGACCGGGCGGGCCGCGGAGGGCCCGCGCCGGGGCTTCACGCCACGTTACCAGCGGTCACCGGGCCGGCCGCCGCCGGTCCTGACCAGCGGGTCAGCGTGGAGAAATGCGGACAAGCCGTACCCGGGCCCAACTGGGGTCGTCACGAACACTTGACCGCGTGTCGCAATCCCCGTACCGTCACGCTCCGTAGCGATAGCTGGGAGAACCCCGAGCAGCACTGGGAGTGTCCGAATGCCCTCTGAATACGCCAAGTCGCTGGGCGCCCGCCTGCGCTCCATCCGCCAGCAGCAGGGCCTGTCCCTGCAGGGGGTGGAGGAGAAGTCGAACGGGCGGTGGAAGGCCGTGGTGGTCGGCTCGTACGAGCGTGGCGACCGCGCCGTCACCGTGTCCCGCCTGGCGGAGCTGGCCGACTTCTACCGCGTTCCCGTCTCGGAGCTGCTGCCCGACGGCAGCGGGGTGCGCCACGAGCCGACCAGCAAGATCGTGCTGGACCTGGAGCGGCTCTACGACGAGGCCTCCGAGGACCTCGCCTACGTCGCCCGGTACGCCCGCGCCATCCAGCAGCAGCGCGGCGACTACAACGGCCGGGTGCTCTCCATCCGCGCCGACGACCTGCGCGCCCTCGCGATCGTCTACGACGCCTCGCCGTCGGGCCTGATCGAGCGGCTCACCGAGCACGGTGTGCTGGTCGCCGACCCGCGGGCGTTCTTCGCGTCCTGACCGACCGCTGTCGCACACAAAGGGCCCGTGCCGTCCGGCACGGGCCCTTTGTCGCGTACGGGGTGTTTCAGCGGGTGGCGTACTCGGCGATCCGGCCGAGGATGCCGTTGAGGAAGCGCGGCGAGTCGTCGGTCGACATCTGCCGGGCCAGCTCGACGGCCTCACTGATCGCCACCGCGTCGTCGATCTCGTCGACGTAGAGCAGCTCGTAGACCGCGATCCGGGCCAGGTTGCGGTCGACCGCCGGCATCCGGTCCAGCGTCCAGCCCTCGGCGTAGCTGGCGATCACCTCGTCGATCCGGTCCAGGTGCGCCGCGACGCCCTCGACCAGGCCGACCGCGTAGCCCACGTGCTCCGGGCGGGGCTTCTCGATCCGCTCCAGGTAGCCGGCGAGCACCTCGGCCGGGGGCCGGTCCCGCAGGTCGGCCTCGAAGAGCACGTCCAGCGCCCGCTTGCGCGCCTTGCGGCGCGCCGGCATCTGCTGCTTGGGACCCTCGGCCATCAGGCTCGGCCGAGGTAACGGCCGTCGCGGGTGTCGACCTTGATCTTCTCGCCGGTGGTGATGAAGAGCGGCACCTGGACGGTGGCGCCGGTCTCGACCGTGGCCGGCTTGTTGCCGCCGGTCGACCGGTCGCCCTGCAGGCCCGGCTCGGTGTAGGTGATCTCGAGCACGACCGAGGTCGGCAGCTCGATGTAGAGCGGCACACCCTCGTGGGTGGCGACGGTGGCCTCGGCCTCGGGGAGGAGGTAGTTGGCCGCCTCGCCGACGGTGCCGCCGGGGACGGTGATCTGGTCGAACGTCTCCAGGTCCATGAAGACGTAGTCCTCGCCGTCGGCGTAGAGGTACTGCATGGTGCGCTTGTCGACGGTGGCGGTGTCGACCTTGGTGCCCGCGTTGAAGGTCTTGTCGACCACCTTGCCGGACAGCACGTTCTTCAGCGTGGTACGCACGAACGCACCGCCCTTACCGGGCTTGACGTGCTGGAACTCGACGACGGCCCACAGCTCGCCGTCGAGGTTGAGTACCAGGCCGTTCTTGAGGTCGTTGGTGGAGGCCATTTCCTGCCTTGATCTTCAATTGGCGGACAGACCTACGAAGTCTACTAGCTGTGTCGAACCGGGTCCGCCGTGCTGAGCGCCGGCCACCGCCCGCCCGCCCCTGCACCCGCCCCGGACGTGCCGAACGTCACCGAACGCGGGCGGCCAGGTGGTGCAGGGCCAGACGGTAGCCGTCCACGCCGAGCCCGCAGATCACCCCGGTGGCCACCGCGGAGACCACGGAGTGGTGCCGGAACTCCTCCCGGGCGTGGATGTTGGAGATGTGCACCTCGACCAGGGGGCCGCGGAGCAGCGCGCAGGCGTCCCGGACGGCGATCGAGTAGTGCGACCAGGCGGCCGGGTTGAGCACCACCGCCGCGCCCTCGTCGGCCGCCGCGTGCAGCCAGCCCAGCAGCTCGTGCTCGGCGTCGGTCTGCCGGACCACCACGTCCAGCCCCAGCTCGCGGCCGGTGTCCTCGCACATGGTCACCAGGTCGGCGTAGCTGGTCACCCCGTAGACGTCGACCTGGCGGGTGCCGAGCCGGCCCAGGTTCGGCCCGTTGAGCACGTACACCCTCATGAGCTGATCTCCCGGTACGCCTCCGCCAGCAGCTCGTCCGGCGGGGCCTCCAGGATCGCCGGGCGGGCCAGGCCGTCCAGCACCACGAAGCGCAGCCGGTTGCCGCGGGCCTTCTTGTCCACCCGCATGGCGGCCAGCAGCTCCGGCCAGGCGTCGGCCCGGTAGCCGGTGGGCAGACCGAGCGTTGCCACCGCGGTCCGGTGCCGCTCCGCGGTGGCGGCGTCCAGCCGCCCGGCGAGCCGGGCCAGGGTGGCCGCGTAGACCAGGCCCACCGCGACGGCGTGACCGTGCCGCCAGCGGTAGCCCTCCACCTTCTCGATCGCGTGCGCGAGGGTGTGCCCGTAGTTGAGCACCTCACGCACCCCGGACTCCCGCAGGTCACCGGAGACCACGTCGGCCTTGACCCGCACGGCCCGTTCGACCAGCTCGCGGGTCACCGGCCCGGTCGGGTCCAGCGCGGCGGCCGGATCCCGCTCCACCAGGTCGAGGATCGCCGGGTCGGCGATGAACCCGCACTTGACCACCTCGGCCATCCCGGCGGCCAGGTCGGCCGGCGGCAGGCTGTCCAGCGTCGCCAGGTCGCAGATCACCCCGGCCGGCGGGTGGAAGGCGCCGACCAGGTTCTTGCCGGCGGCGGTGTTGATCCCGGTCTTGCCGCCGACGGCGGCGTCGACCATGCCCAGCAGCGAGGTCGCCACCGGCACCCAGCGCACCCCGCGCAGCCAGCTCGCCGCCACGAAGCCGGCCAGGTCGGTGACCGCGCCGCCGCCCACCCCGACCACGGCGTCGGTGCGGGTGAAGCCCGCCTCGCCGAGCCGGTCCCAGCAGTCGGCCGCCACGTCGATGTGTTTGCCCGCCTCGGCGTCCGGCACCTCGATGAGCAGCGGGGCGACCCCGGCCGTGCGGACCCGCTCGGCCAGCTCCCCGGCCAGCCCCTTGAGCGGTGGCGCGTGCAGGAAGGCCACCCGCTCGGCGCCGGGCAGCAGCCGGGGCGGCGGGTCGAGCAGGTCACGTCCCACCAGCACGTCGTACGGCCGCTCGCCGCCGACCGGGATCCGGGTCACCTCGTCCATCGCCGGCAGCCTAGTCGAGCGGGCGGCACCGGGGCGGCGAGTGTCCACTCCGTGGCCTTCGGGGCGTCACCGACGTTTGACCGCACGGGAGCGGGCAGTAACTGGGGGACGAGAGCCCCGGACGGCGGAGGTGCAGGCATGACCCGATCGACCATCGACGGCGCGGACATCCGGGTGCCGGCGACGATCCTCGGGGTGGGACTCGGCGGCTTCGTCGACGGGATCCTGCTCCACCAGCTGCTCCAGTGGCACCACCTGCTGAGCAGCACGGACAGCGACCGGGTCGGCATCAAGCCGTACCCGGTCGACACGGTGGCCGGGCTGAAGATGAACACCCTCTGGGACGGGTTGTTCCACACGGTCACCTGGGTGGCGGTGCTGGCCGGCCTGGCCCTGCTCTACGCCCGGGTCACCCGGTCCCGGGGCCGGCTGTGGCGCTCCCCCGCGCTGTGGGGCTGGGCGCTGGTCGGCTGGGGCCTGTTCAACCTGGTCGAGGGGCTCGTCGACCACCAGATCCTGGGCATCCACCACGTGCACGGCGGCCCGCACCTGCTCTGGTGGGACCTGGGCTTCCTGGCCCTCGGCGCGATCCTCGTCGCGGTCGGCTGGGCGGTGCAGCGACGGGCCGCCGTCGTGGACCTCTGCGCGCCGGATCGGCGGTGAGCCTCGCCCACGCCGGGCATCCGGCCGGCGGCTTCCCGGCCGAGGCGCTCGTACCCCTGGTGCTGTTCTGGGCCTACCTGGCGGCGGCGCTGCGGCAGCGGGACCCGGGCCGCCCCGGGTGGGACCACCGGCGGACGGCCAGCTTCGGCCTCGGCGCGGCGCTGCTCGCCGCCGGGTTGCTGCTGCCCACCGCCGACCTGCCCGGGCACATGGTCCAGCACCTGCTGCTGGGCATGCTGGCGCCGCTGGCCCTGGTGCTCGGCGCCCCCGGCACGCTGGCGCTGCGCACGGTGGACCGGCGGGTCGGGCGGGCCGCGCTGCGGCTGCTGCGGCACCCGGCGCCGCGGGTGCTCGCCCACCCGGTGACCGGGCTGCTGCTCACGGCGGGCGGGCTGTGGCTGCTGTACCTGACCCCGCTGTACCGGGCCACCCTGACCCATCCGGCGCTGCACGGGCTGGTGCTGCTGCACTTCGTGCTCAGCGGCTACCTCTTCACCTGGTCGGTCGCCGGGCCCGATCCCGGACCGCACCGGCCCCGGGTCCCGGTCCGCCTGGTGGTGCTCGGGGTGGGCGTGGCGGCGCACGCCGTGCTCGCCCAACTGCTCTACGCCGGCCTGCTGGTGGACGTGCCGGCGACCGGGGAGGAGCTGCGCGCCGGCGCCACGGTGATGTACTACGGCGGCGACCTGGCCGAGATCCTGCTCGCCCTCGCGCTGCTCGTCACCTGGCGGCCGGAGCGGGTGCCCCGGCCACACCCGGTCAGGGCTTGAGCAGGGCGGCGACCTCGGTGGCGATCTCCTCTGGCGTACGCCCGTCGGTGCGCACGGTCGCCGTGGCCACCTCGGTGTAGAGCGGGCGGCGCTGTTCCATGAGGTGCTTGAGGGTGGCGCGCGGGTTCAGCGCCAGCAGCGGCCGGCCCGACCCCAGGCCGACCCGCTTCACCGCGTCGGGCAGCTCCACCGAGAGGTGCACCACGGTGTGCCCGATCAGCGCGGCGCGGTTCTCCTCGGCGAGGACCGCGCCGCCGCCGAGGGCGAGCACGCCCGCGTGCGAGGCCAGCCCCGCCGCCACCGCGGCCCGTTCGAGGGTACGGAAGTGCTCCTCCCCCTCGTCCACGAAGATCTCCGGGATCGGCTTGCCGGCGAGCTGCTCGATGTCGGTGTCGGTGTCCCGGAACTCGACGCCGAGCGCCGCGGCGAGCGCCTGCCCCACCGTGGTCTTGCCGGAGCCGGGCGCCCCGACCAGCACGCAGACCGGCCGGGTGCTCATCTGATCACCAGCGCGTCGAGGTAACCCGACAGGTTGCGGCGCATCTCGGCCACCGAGTCGCCACCGAACTTCTCCACCGCCGCCTCGGCCAGCACCAGCGCCACCATGGCCTCGGCCACCACGGCCGCGGCCGGCACCGCGCACACGTCGGAGCGCTGGTTGATCGCGGTGGCCGGCTCGCCGGTGAGCACGTCGACGGTGGACAGCGCCCGGTTCAGCGAGGAGATCGGCTTCATGGCGGCCTTCACCCGCAGCGGCTCGCCGGTGGTGATGCCACCCTCCAGCCCGCCGGCCCGGTCGGTGACCCGGCGCACGCCGGTGGCGGTGGGCAGGATCTCGTCGTGCGCCTCGGAGCCGCGGGAGCGCGCCTGGAGCCAGCCGTCGCCGATCTCCACGCCCTTGATGGCCTGGATCGACATCAGCGCGGTGGCCAGCCGGGCGTCGAGCTTGCGGTCCCACTGCACGTGGCTGCCCAGGCCCGGTGGCACCCCGTAGGCCAGCACCTCGACCACGCCGCCCAGCGTGTCGGCGGCCTTCTTCGCGGCGTCGACCTCGGCGACCATCCGGGCGCTGGCCTCGGGGTCGAGGCAGCGCAGCGGGTCGGCGTCGATGCGGGCGGCGTCGGACGGGGTCGGGCGCAGGCCCGGCTTCGCGGCGACCGGGCCCAGCTCCACCACGTGGGAGACGATCTCGATGCCCAGCGCCTGCTTGACCAGGGCCTTGGCGACGGTGCCCACGGCGACCCGGGCGGCGGTCTCCCGGGCGCTGGCCCGCTCCAGGATCGGGCGGGCGTCGGTGTGGCCGTACTTCTGCATGCCCGCCAGGTCGGCGTGGCCGGGACGGGGGCGGGTGAGCGGGGCGTTGCGGGCCTGGCCGGCCAGCTCGTCGGCGTCGACCGGGTCGGCGGCCATCACGGTGCGCCACTTCGGCCACTCCGAGTTGCCCACCCGGATGGCCACCGGGCTGCCCAGCGTCACGCCGTGCCGGAGCCCGCCGATGATCTCGACCTCGTCCTGCTCGAAGGACATCCGGGCGCCCCGACCGTAGCCGAGCCGGCGCCGGGCCAGCTCGCCGGAGATCTCCCCGGTGGTCACCTCGATGCCGGCGGGCACCCCCTCCAGCAGCGCGACGAGGGCGGGTCCGTGCGATTCACCTGCAGTCAGCCAGCGCAACACAGCGGTCAGTCTGTCACGCCCGGTGTCCGCCACGTCGCCCTGCCCGCCGCGTCCCGCCCTGCGGACGCGCCCGTCCGGACGGCGGGCACCGGTGCGGTCCGGTGACCTCGTGGTCAGGCTGCGGCGCGGGCCTCGGCCAGCGCGGCGCGCATCGCCTCCCGGGGCGCGGGCACCCCGGTGAACTGCTCGAACTGGCCGAGCGCCTGGGCCAGCAGCAGGTCCAGCCCGGAGACCACCCGGCAGCCGGCGGCGAGCGCCGCGGCGGCCAGCGGGGTGGGCCACGGGTCGTAGACCACGTCGAAGAAGACCGTGGCCGGCCGCCAGTCGAAGTTCTCCGCGAGCGGGTCGGCCACGCCCTTCGGCACCGTGGAGACCACCAAATCGGCCCGTGCGTGCGCCGGGTCGCCGTCCCAGGGCGCGCCGACCAGCGGGACGCCGAGCGCCTCGGCCATCGGGCACAGCTCGCGCACCGCCTCGGGCCGGCGGGCCACCACGGTGACCTCGGCCGCGCCGATCCGGGCCGCCGCCGCGACGGCCGCCCGGGCGGTGCCGCCCGCGCCGAGCACGGTGACCGTGGCGCCCGCCGCGCAGCCGGCGGCGGTGAGCACGTCGACCATGCCGGCGACGTCGGTGTTGTCGGCGTACCAGGTGCCGTCCGGCCGGCGTACCAGGGTGTTGGCGGCGCCGACCGCGGCGGCGACCGGCGAGACCTCGTCGGCCAGCGCCAGCGCGGCCTCCTTGCCCGGCATGGTGACCGACAGGCCGGCCCACTCCGGGCCCAGGCCCGCGACCAGGCCGGCCAGCTCGTCGGCCCCGCACTCGATCCGGGTGTACGACCACCCGGTCAGCCCGGCCGCCGCGTACCCGGCCTGGTGGATCACCGGGGAGAGCGAGTGGGCGATCGGCCGGCCGACCACGGCGGCCTTCATCAGGTGCAGTTCTCCCCGGTGAGCACCTTGTTGTCGCACATCTGCCGGATCAGCCTGCGGAACTCGGCGTCGTTCGAGCCGTAGCCCATGGTGCCCTTCTGGTCCACCGTCATGAAGAAGATCCAGTCACCCGGCGGCGGCTCCAGGGCTCCCTTGAGCGCGGCCTCACCCGGGTTGCTGATCGGGGTGATCGGCAGGCCGGCGACGTTGTGCGTGTTGTACGGGTTCTTCAGGTCGTTGATCTCGCTCTGCAGCAGGTCGTCGGAGTCCTTCGGGTCCTTGCCCTGGAGCCGGAGGTAGTAGTTGATGCCGCTGTCGATGCCCAGGCACTTGCAGCCGATCTTGCCGGCGTAGACCCGGTTGTAGATGACCCGGGAGACCTTCGGCAGGTCCACCGCGTTGACGGACTCGGCCTCGGCGATCGAGGCGGTGATCAGCGCCTCGTACGGCGAGATCTTGCGCTCCTTCTGCGCCCGGTCGACGAAGTCGAGCCCCTGGGTCACGGTCAGGAACTGGTCCACCATCATCGAGAGGATCTGCTCGGCGGTGGCCTTCGGCGGGATCTCGTACGTCGACGGGTAGAGGAAGCCCTCGATGCTCTTGGGGCCCTTCTTGCCGTCCTCGCGGTTGAACCAGTAGGCGGGCACGCCCAGCTTGACCGGGTCCTTCGCGGCGTTCTGGAAGTCCTTGACCGGGATCTTGGTCTGCTTGGAGAGGATCTGGTAGACGTTCAGGCTGATCGTGCCCTCGGGGATGGTCACCCCGTTGACCACCCGGCTCTTCGGGTCGAGCATCAGCGTGATCACGTCCGCGGCCTTCATCTGCTTGCGGACCTTGTACCGGCCGACCTGGATGTTCTTGCTGCGCGAGTTCGCGTCGGCGGCCTCGATGAACGCCTTGGTGCTCTTCACCACGCCGGCGTCGTAGAGGGTGTTGCCGATGTCGGTGAGCGTGTCGCCGGCCTTCACCTCGACCAGCGCCTCGCCCGTGCCGGGGCCGTCGTAGTCGGGGGTGACGAAGTGGTTGCGGATCCGGTCGAAGCCGACGTACGCGCCGCCGCCGATGCCGCCCAGCAGCACCAGCGCCATGAGCAGGGCGAAGATGGTCTTGCCCCGGCCGCCACCCGACCCGCCGTTGCGCTTGCGCACGGCGCTGCGCCGGTGCCGGCCCTTCTCCCCCCTTTCCGCCTCGTCGAACCCCAGATCAAGATCGTCGATCATTGCGTCCGCCTCCGCTGCGCGTCCAGCCAGCTCTGCAGAATCTCCACCGCGGCGGCCTGGTCGACCACCGCCCGTTGGCGCTTTCCCCGGACGCCCCGTTCGGCCAGCCTACGACTCGCCACCACGGTCGACATCCTCTCGTCCGTCAGCGTCACCGGAACCGGCCCCATTACATCGGCCAACCGGGCAGCATAGGCCGATACGTTCGCCGCCGCGGGACCGTGCTTTCCGGCGAGATTGACCGGCAGGCCGACCACGATCTCGACCGCCTCGTGCTCGGCGGCCAGCCGGACCAGTTCGGCGATGTCGCTGGGCACCGCGTCCGGGCCGGTCGTCAGGTCGCGGGCGAGGGTGACCAGCGGGGTGGCCAGAATGCCGTGCGGGTCCGACCGGGCCACCCCGACGCGGACCTGGCCCACGTCGACGCCGAGCCGGACACCACGGGACAGTTCAGCCATCTACCGGACACCTTTCCCCCGGTACGGGCCAGGGCGGACCCGGCGGTCCGCCCTGGCATCGATCGGTGCGCACATCAGGCGTCGGCGATCGCCTTCTCCACGGTGGCCAGCAGGTTCGGCGCCTCCGCGGCGGGCAGGCCGCCGCCCTGGGCGAGGTCGTCGCTGCCACCACCCCGGCCGGAGAAGGCCGCCTTCACCAGGTCCTTCGCGGTGAGGCCGCGACCCCGGGCCGCCTGGTTCACGGCCACCACCAGGGACGCCTTGCCGTTGGCCCGGGCGGCGACCGCGACCACGGCCGGGCGGGCCGGGTCGATCCGGCCCCGGATCTCCTGCGCGAGGGTCCGCACGTCGTTGCCGGCCGCGCCCTCGGGCGCCTCGGTGCCGACGTACGCGACGCCGCGGACGTCCTTCGCCTGTGCCGCCAGGGCCGCGGCCCCGCCGAGCACGAGCTGGGCGCGGAGCTTCTCCAGCTCCTTCTCCGCGTCGCGGAGCTGGGTGACGGTCTGCTCCACCCGGTCGGCGACCTGGTCGCCCGGCACTCGGAACAGCTCGGCGAGCCGGGAGACCAGCAGGTGTTCGCGGGCCAGGAAGCCGAAGGCGTCCATGCCGACCAGCGCCTCGATCCGGCGCACGCCGGAGCCGACCGACGCCTCGGAGAGGATCTTGACGAGGCCGAGCTGGGCCGAGCGGGCCACGTGCGTGCCGCCGCACAGCTCGCGGGCGTAGTCGCCGACCTCGACCACCCGGACCCGCTCGCCGTACTTCTCACCGAACAGGGCCATGGCGCCGATCCGGCGCGCCTCCTCCTGCGTGGTGATGAAGGCGTGCACCTCCAGGTCGGCCAGGAGCACCTCGTTGACCTGCTGCTCGACGTCGTGCAGCACGCTCGGCGCCACCCCGGTCGGGGTGTTGAAGTCGAACCGCAGGCGGCCCGGCGCGTTCAGCGAACCCGCCTGGGTGGCCGACTCGCCGAGGAAGTTGCGCATCGTCTGGTGCACCAGGTGCGTCGCCGTGTGCGAGCGGGAGATGGCCCGCCGCCGGGACACGTCGATCTCGGCGTAACCGGTCTCGCCCGCGCGTACCTCGCCGCGGAGCACCCTGGCCCGGTGCACGATCAGGCCGGGCACCGGCTGCTGCACGTCGAAGACCTCGAGCTGGCCTCCGCCGACCGTGATGAGGCCCTGGTCGGGCTGCTGGCCGCCGCCCTCGGCGTAGAACGGGGTGGTGTCGAGCACCAGCTCGACCGTGTCGCCCTCGACCGCCGCGGCCACCTCGGCGCCGCCGGCCAGCAGCGCGCGCACCCGGGACTCCCGGTTCAGCTCGGTGTAGCCGGTGAACTCCACCGCCCCGCCGCCGTCCAGCACCGACCGGTACGCCGACACGTCGGTGTGCCCGGTCTTACGCGCCTGGGCGTCGGCCTTGGCCCGGCTGCGCTGGTCGGCCATCAGCCGGCGGAAGCCCTCCGCGTCGACCTGGAGGCCCTGCTCGGCCGCGATCTCCAGGGTCAGGTCGATCGGGAAGCCGTACGTGTCGTGCAGCTGGAACGCCTTGTCGCCGGAGATCGACGCCTTGCCGGCCGACTTGGTCTCCGCGATGGCGGTGTCCAGGATCGTGGTGCCGGCCCGCAGCGTGGCGAGGAAGGCGTCCTCCTCGGCGTAGGCGTACTGGGAGATCCGGCCGAACTCCTCGGCCAGCTCCGGGTACGACGGGGCCATGCAGTCCCGGGCCACCGGCAGCAGCTCGGGCAGCGCCCGGTCCTGGTAGCCGAGGAGGCGGACCGCGCGGATGGCCCTGCGCATGATCCGGCGCAGCACGTAGCCGCGGCCCTCGTTCGACGGGGTCACCCCGTCGCCGATCAGCATCAGCGCGGTGCGCACGTGGTCGGCGATCACCCGCAGCCGCACGTCGTCCGGGTGCGACTCGCTGGCCACGTGGCCGGAGTGCGCGCCGTAGCGCTTGCCGGTCAGCTCGGCGGCCTTGTCGAGGATCGGCCGGACCTCGTCGATCTCGTAGAGGTTGTCGACGCCCTGGAGGATGGAGGCCATCCGCTCCAGGCCCATGCCGGTGTCGATGTTCTTCGCCGGCAGCTCGCCGAGGATCGGGTAGTCCTCCTTGCCGGTGCCCGGCCCCCGCTCGAACTGCATGAAGACGAGGTTCCAGAACTCCATGTAGCGGTCCTCGTCGACCGCCGGCCCGCCCTCGCGGCCGTATTCCGGGCCGCGGTCGTAGAACAGCTCGGAGCACGGGCCGCACGGGCCGGGGATGCCCATCGACCAGAAGTTGTCCGCCTTGCCCCGGCGGACGATCCGCTCGGCCGGCACGCCGACGGACCGCCAGATCTGGAACGCCTCGTCGTCGTCCAGGTAGACCGTCGGCCAGATCCGCTCCGGGTCCAGCCCGAAGCCGCCCGCCTCGACCGGCTTGGTCACCAGGTCCCAGGCCAGCGGGATGGCGCCGTCCTTGAAATAGTCGCCGAAGGAGAAGTTGCCGTTCATCTGGAAGAACGTGCCGTGCCGGCTGGTCTTGCCGACCTCGTCGATGTCCGGCGTCCGGATGCACTTCTGGACGCTGACCGCCCGCCGGTACGGCGGGGTCTGCTGGCCCAGGAAGTAGGGGACGAACTGCACCATGCCGGCGTTGACGAACAGCAGGTTCGGGTCGCTGATGGCGGGCAGCGGAGCGGACGGCACCACGGCGTGGCCGTTGGCCTCGAAGTGGGCGAGGTACCGCCGCTTGATCTCCGCCGTCTTCATCGCTGGTGCTCCTCCGGGAAAATCTCTCGGTCGCCGATCCGCGGGTCCTCCCGCAGCTCGGCGAACTGGTCGTCGTACGCCTCGCCGCGGGCGAAGGCCTCGTGGATCTCCTGCTCGCGCTCGGCCATCCCGGTCCGGACGTCGTCCATGAAGCTCCGGACCGACTCGACGAGACCGCCGGCGGACTCGGACAGCCCGCTGGCGATCCCCGCCGGCGTGTACGCCTGCGCGGTCCGGGTGGCCTTGCGGACCACCAGCACGCCCACGGCCAGCCCGATGCCCAGCCAGAACAACCGCCTCATGCTCTCATCCTCCCGCTGTTCGCCGGCCGGGTCAGCGGTTGCCGCGCCTGGCGGCCCGACGCTGCTGCTTGATGGTGTCGCGCACCTCGCGCTCGGTCTCCGCGTGCCGCCGGGCGGCGGCGGCCTTGCGCACGCCGTAGCCGAACGCGGCCACCTTGACCAGCGGGTTCGCGGCGGCGGCGGAGACCACCGCGGCCAGGTTCGCCACGTTGGCGGTGACGTTCTGCGCGTGGGTGGTCATGGTGTCCACCTTGGCCAGCTGGAGGTTGACCCCGTCGAGGGAGGTCTGCACCTGCTCCAGGGCGGTGTTGACGTTCTTCACGGTGGTGTTCACGTCACCGAGCAGCGGCGCGGTGCGGTCGTTCAGGTCGGCGATCATGCGGGTCGTCGCGTCGACGGTGTGCCGCAGTCGCAGGATCGGCACCGCCAGCACGAGCACCAGCATCAGGAACGCGCCGGCCGCGATCAGCGCAGCGATCTCTCCACCACTCACGCGCATGTCCTCCTCAAGCAGTGTCCCGGGACCCGACGCCCCGGGACGCGCGACCGTCCTACCCGGTCCGCCCCACGCCGACCCACCTCGGTCAGCGGGCGCGGGCTGGCCCGCCAGCCCCAGACCCTACCGTCCGTGATGGAAACCGGCTCACGACGGTGAGGGTGTCGGCTCGCCGAGCGGATCGTCGGTGAGGGTCGGGTACGGGTCCTCACCGGTGAGTGACGGATCGGTGCTCGGCTGTGGTCCGGTGCGCTCGTCGTCGATCGCGTTGCGCACCTTCACCGACACCAACGAGCCGGCGCACTCCCCCGCTGCGGGCGCGGGCGCCGGAGACGGCTCGGGCTCGCCGTCCACCGGTGGCGGCACGCAGGTGGGCTCGCGGACCCAGAGGTCGAGGGTGAGTTCGTCCCGGCGCCAGCAGGTGTAGCTCCCCTTGACCTGCTGCTCCGGGCAGCGGTTCACCTTCCAGCGCTCCCAGCCGTCGCGGGTCAGGGCCGCCTCGTAGGCCTGGGCGGTCTCCTTCCAGGCCTTCTGCGACTCGACGGTGCGTTCCCGCAGCCGGCAGTCCTGGAAGCACCACCGGCTGCCGCTGACGTTGTCCACCGTCTTCGTCGCCGCCCAGGACGGCACGCTCAACGCGTCGAGGGTGTCGAAGACCGGGTCGTGGCTCAGTGTGCGCAGCCCGAAGAAGAGCGGCACCGCGCCGAGCAGCACGACGCTGACCAGGGCGAGGATGCCCATCCGCAGCCGCCGCCGCTCGCGCATCTGCCGGCGCAGCTCCGAGCGGGCGCCCCGCAGGCCGCCCACCGCGTCGTCGGCGTCCCCCGGCGCGGCCTCGGCCCGCCGCAGCGCCGGTCCGTCGCCGGGTCCGGGCCGCATCACCGCCGGTTCCGCCGGCGGTACGACCGCCGCCGCCCGCGCCACCGCCGGCGCGCCCGGCGGT
>NZ_JBSSLX010000064.1:0-28354 GCF_053890995.1 Micromonospora sp. I033
GGCAGACCCGGCCGACCGTCGTGGTCAGCCACCCGGGCAGGTTGTCGATGGCGTCGGCGTCGGCACGGCTCAGCCGGAGCCAGGTGTCCTGCACGGCGTCGTCGGCCTCGGCGGCCGAGCCGAGCATCCGGTGGGCCACCGCGCGCAGCCGGGGGCGCTGCTCCTCGAAGCTGCGGACCAACCGGTCGGTGTCGCTCACGGCCTCGCCACCCCCACGGCCTCGGTGACCGCCGTCACATCTGTCACGCCGCCGGTCCGGCCCTCGACAACCCGGTGACGGACGACGACAGCGGCCGCGCGGCGAACGCCGGCCAGCCTAACAGGACAGGACGGACGGAAAATGTCTCTCGAGGCTCGCATCCAGAACCCGGCGGCTCTCCTCCCCGACGCCGTGAAGGCGGTCAACCTGCTCTACAAGTCCGCGTACTCGGCCGGCGTGCCGGGCAGCATCCTGGAGCTGGTCCACCTGCGGGCCAGCCAGATCAACGGGTGCAGCGCCTGCGTCGACTCGGGTGCGCGCAGCGCCCGGAAGAACGGCGAGACCGAGGAGCGGCTCTTCGCGGTGGCCGCCTGGCGGGAGACGCCGTACTTCACCGACGCGGAGCGGGCCGCACTCGACCTGGCCGAGCACGCGACCCGGCTCGCCGACCGGAGCGACGCGGTGCCGGACGAGGTGTGGGACGAGGCGGCCCGGCACTTCGGGGAGAAGGAACTGGCGGCGCTGGTGCTCTGGATCGCCACCACCAACTTCTTCAACCGGATCAACGCCACCACCCGGCAGCCGGCCCCGCAGAACTGGGGCTGACCGACGACCGGCCCGGGGCGGGGGGTGTGCACACCTCCGCCCCGGGCCGGACACACGGCCTAGTAGTAGTTGTCGATCGGCTGGCGCGCCTCGTCGAACAGTGCCGGCCCCTCGTACCGAACCGGCGGCAGCGGAGGGGTGGCCGGCTTGACCTCCTCGAACTGCGCGGCGGACAGGGCGTACACCACCCGGCCGAGGCCGGACCGGTCGATCGCGGTCGCGCACATCGGGCAGGGTTGGCAACTGGTGAACATGGTGGTGGCGGCCGCCACCTCGGGTGCGAGTTCCCGGGCGGCCCAGCGGGCCAGCTTCAGTTCCGGGTGGGCGGTGATGTCCGAGTCGGCGACGACGGTGTTGTGGTCCTCGATCAGGACCGTGCCGTCCGCACCGACGAGCAACGAGCCGAAGGGCCGTTCGCCGGACGCCCCGGCCTGGTTGGCGATCTCCACGGCACGGCGGAGAAACTTCTCGTCGTCGGGGCTCATCGGTCCTCCTGGGATCTGTGGTGTGCGGCCACGGCCGCAAGGGTCTGCCAGGCGCGTTCGGGCTGACGGATCTCGGTCGGGTCGCCGTTGTACGGGTCGAGCAGCACCGCCGCCGCGCCGAGCCGACGGATCTGGTCGATGTCGGCGGTGATCTGGTCGATGGTGCCGACACCGGCGAGCCGGTCCGGGCCGGTGACCACTTCCCGGGTCTCCCGCAGTTTGATGCGCGGCGTCAATGCGGGCACCGGGCGGCCCAGTTCCTCGGCCGTGGCCCTCAGCCGCCCGGCCGCGTCCGCCAGCCATCCGGACGTGACCCGCAGCGGGTGCCAGGCATCACCGAGCAGCACCGCGCGACGGATGCCGGCGTCGCTGTTCCCGCCGACCCAGATCGGGATCGGCGGCGAGTCGTAGTCGTCAGTGTTCCGCCAGGCGTCGCGCAGGGCCCGCAGGTACTCGTCGGTCAGCGCGCCGCGGCGCCGGAACGGCACGCCGAGCGCCTCGAACTCCTGCCGGGCCCAGCCGACGCCGACGCCGAGGACGAGCCGGCCACCGCTGAGCCGGTTGAGGTTCGCCGCCATCCGGGCGGTGAGCAGCGGGTGCCGGTACGGGACGATGAGCACCGTGGTGCCCAGCCGGACCCGGCGGGTCACCCCGGCCAGCCAGGACAGCGTGGTGAACGGCTCGTAGAACGGCGCCGGATACTGCTCGGCCACGTCCGGGGTCACCACGACGTGATCGGAGACCATCAGCAGGTCGAAGCCGAGGCCCTCGACCGTCTGCGCCCACCGGAGCAGCACATCGGGGTCGGTACCCGGGGCGAAGTTCGGTACGTTCACGCCAATGTGCACGGGCACCACGCTAGTCACGGCGGGTCTGGTCTGTGAACAGCGTGTTCCCGGCCTTTGCGGCTCTCTGCCGTGAGTCCGCCGATAGATTCGCCCGGTGGCCGAGCATCTTGATGCTGTCGATTGGTCGATCCCTGACCGAGTTGCCCGTCGCGCGGCGGTGCGACGGCTGCGCGCCTCGGCCGGCTGCCGGCATGTTCACATCACCCAATCCACCGTGTGGCAGACGGGTTATCTGGGCGGTGCGGGTGCCTTATCGGGGTGTCGTACTGATCTGCGGGCGTCGGCGACCGCGATCCCGAGCAGCACCGCGGTGACCGCGGCGACCGTCGCCAGTGGTGGAGCGAAGGCCAGTGGCGCGGCGAGGAGCAGCAGCGCGCCGATGCTGAGTAGCCGGCGTAGGGCGAGTCGCGCGAAGACCACCCATTCGAGCAGGGCCCGGCCGGCCATGTACGTGGCCGGGCCTCCGACCATGACTGCCAGCCAGGCTGGGTAGGTACGGGTGGTGGGGTGTGTCTGTACCAGCTCGTGTCCGACGGCCGTGCCGACGACGCCCATGATCATGGCTAGGTGTGCGCCGCCGGCTATCCGGCCCAGGCTCGCGGGATTCTTCGCCGACTTGATTGCCTCTCCGAACAGCTCGCCCGACGTGTGGAAGTAGATCCGCCAGAGCAGCACGGTGGTGAGGAACGCGATCACCAGCCCGAGCGTCTTGGTGAGGCTGTGGAAGCCGGACTCGTCGGTGTAGGCGATCCCGACCGAGAGGATCGCCTCCCCCAGCGCGATCAGCAGTAGTTGCCGGTAACGGTCCGCGAGGTGCTCGGTACAGTCAGCCCAGGCGAGGACGCGTTGGCGTCCCAGCCGGGGCACTGGCCAGCCCAGCCGGGACGCACCGTAGTCGATGGCCACGGCGAGTGACCACAGCAGGATCTGGGCGAAGCCGTGCATGACGGCGCCCAGCAACCAGGGCACGGCAGACAGGCAGAACCAGCATGTGGCCCGCAGGTATGCGTAGCACAGGGGATTCCCTCTGATGGCCACGGCGCGCACCAAGGATCCGCCGACCTGGAGCACGACGTACACCACGGCGAAGGCCATTCCAGTCCCGTCGAACGCCTCGGGTACGGCGGCGCCCAGCAGGAGCATGCCGAACGCCGTGGCCACCACGATGACCTGCACCGCGCCTCGGCGGGGCTCGAAGCGTGCCGTGAGGTACGCCGTCCCAGTCCACACCCAGATCAGCGGCAGGATCAGCAGGGAGCCCTCAACGGCTGTCGTCCACCGTTCAGCGAGGGAATCGCTCCCGATTCCCGGCGTGCTGAATGCCACCACCCGGTTAAGGGCGAAGACCACCACCAGGTCGAAGAAGAGTTCGACGAGGGTGGCCTGTTGCTGGCTACCCGCGCCCCGCAGCAGCCCGGCCGTCCTGCCGGCACCCCCTGCCGCACGCCCCCGCTCCATTCCCCGCATTCAAGCTGAGTGGCCGGCATGTGAGGACGACTTTCCGGTAATGGCCTAGAAGCCCACAGCAGCTTCGCCGAGAGGTTCGGAAGCCCCCTCGCCCGGCGTGTAGAGCGATGCCCACTGAAGAACAGGGTCTGGTCACTGAGTTCTCATCAACTCGCGCAACTTCCGGCCGCGCTCGACCCGCTCCGGGTGCAGCTCGTCCTTCAAGGTGTGGCCCGGCATGTTGATGCAGTTCTGACCGGGATAGGCATGGCAGACGGGGCAGAGTACGTAGCCCGGGCTGAACGGCAACGGGATGCCCTGCGACAAAGCGGCCATGGCCATCTTGCGGGCGGCCCGGTACAGCTCCTCGTCGCGATGGACGGCGGCGGCGTCCGTGATGTATTGCAGAGCGGACCAGAACCATAGCCCAGCCTGCTCCCTGCTCAGCCCTTTCAGCTCCCGAACAATCTGGCTTTCGGGGGACTCCTCCGGACGCTCCACGCGCCCAGTCTCCCCGCGTTCCAAGGGGCAAAACCCCAGGCCAGAAGACTCCGTGAGGCCCGACATCCCCGGCATCCGACCTTTCGAACCGGTCCAGCGGGTCGCGGGGCAGCCCCACGTCCTGGACGCCAAAACCGAGGACTCCGAGGCAGTGTTGCCGCTGCCCGAGATCACCTGGCTCACCCGGGGTCCGCCTGCACGACTTGCGGCACACCGTCGTCTCCCTGCTGGTGGAGCCGGGCGTCCCCCTGCACGTGGTTCAGGCCATCGCCCGGCATGCCGACGTGAAGATCACGCTCAAGGTCTACGCCCACGCCAACCTCGACGCGATGCGTCAGGCGCTCGGGAAGCTCGACGGGAGGCTGTCGTGAGCCCCGCTGCTGTCATGCGGCGGTCTCGCGACGGCTGCCGCCGCGAAATGCCTGATGGTGTTGGAGCCCCCGGCCGGGATCGAACCGGCGACATCTCGCTTACAAGGCGAGTGCTCTGGCCAGCTGAGCTACAGGGGCGCGTGGTGCAGTCGTCAGCATAGCGACTGAGGCCCGGAAATCCCGTTCAGCAGGGCTCCCGAGCACGGAAAACGTCAATTTCCCGACCTCGACACCACCGGATCCATGTCGGATCGCGGCGGGGACCGTGGAGATTGATGCCTTGCCGTGCCCGCCTGACCGTTATGCCGTATGCGCTCCGTCCCACCGGCCGCCCCTCGTCTTGGCAGGCTCGCCAAACCCGTTTACGGTGCAGTGACACGGACGACACTCCGGTTGGCCTCGGCTGCCCGGGCGACCGCCCGTTGGCCGGCACCTCGGGTGCCGGTCGCTCCTTCCACTCGGATCGTCCGGCACGTTCCTGCCGGTGAAAGGAAGCGCTCCACCATGGCTACGGTCACCTACGCGAAGGCGTCCCGGATCTACCCGGGCACCGAACGCCCCGCGGTCAACCAGCTCGACCTCCAGATCGGCGACGGGGAGTTCCTCGTCCTGGTCGGCCCGTCGGGTTGCGGCAAGTCCACCAGCCTCCGGATGCTCGCCGGCCTGGAGGACGTCGACGACGGCGCGATCTACATCGACGACCGGGACGTCACCCACCTCCCGCCGAAGGCCCGCGACATCGCGATGGTCTTCCAGAACTACGCCCTCTACCCGCACATGACGGTGTACGAGAACATGGCGTTCGCCCTCAAGCTGCGCAAGACCTCGAAGTCGGAGATCGACCGGCGGGTCAAGGAGGCGGCCGGGCTGCTCCAGCTGGAGGAGTTCCTCAACCGCAAGCCGAAGGCGCTCTCCGGCGGCCAGCGGCAGCGTGTCGCCATGGGCCGCGCGATCGTCCGCGAGCCGCAGGTCTTCCTCATGGACGAGCCGCTGTCGAACCTCGACGCCAAGCTCCGGGTGCAGACCCGTACGCAGATCGCGTCGCTCCAGGCCAAGCTCGGCGTCACCACGGTCTACGTCACCCACGACCAGGTCGAGGCCATGACCATGGGTCACCGGGTCGCGGTCATGCTCGACGGCGTCCTCCAGCAGGTGGACACCCCGCGGGCGCTCTACGACACCCCGGCCAACGTCTTCGTCGCGGGCTTCATGGGCTCCCCGGCCATGAACATCAAGACCGTGCCGCTGACCGAGCGCGGCGCCGCGTTCGCCGAGATGAACGTGCCGCTGACCCGCGAGCAGGTCGAGGCGGCCCGCGCCGAGGGCGGCGACGGCAAGGTGACCGTGGGCTTCCGTCCGGAGGACTGCGACCTGGTCAGCCCGACCGAGGGCGGCATGCCGGTCGTGGTCGAGCTGGTCGAGGACCTGGGCTCCGACGCCAACGTCTACGGCCACGCCGCGCTCGAGGGCCACAACGAGCGGTTCGTGGTCCGCACCGACCGGCGCACCATGCCGAACATGGGCGACACCGTGTTCGTCAAGCCGCGCCAGGACCGCAGCCACGTCTTCCACGCCGCCACCGGCAACCGGATCTGACGTACGCGACGAAAGGGGCGGCCCGCCATCGGCGGACCGCCCCTTTCTCGTGCCTGCGCTACGCCTCGACGGAGCGGCGGCGAGCGACCTCGGCGAGGGTGACCGCCGCCGCGACGCTGGCGTTCAGCGACTCGACGTCGGAGACCATCGGGATGCTGACGGTCAGGTCGCAGGTCTCGCCGACCAGGCGGGACAGCCCGCGCCCCTCCGAGCCGACCACCACAACCAGCGGGCCGACCGCGGCCTCCAGGTCGTAGAGGTCGGTCTGCCCGTCGGCGTCCAGGCCGACCACGATGAAGCCGGCGTCCTTGCACGCCTTCAGCGACCGGGTCAGGTTGGTGACCTGGGCGACCGGCACCCGCGCGGCCGCGCCGGCGCTGGTCCGCCAGGCGGTCGCGGTGATGCCGGCGGCCCGCCGCTCGGGTACGAAGACGCCCTGCGCGCCGAACGCGGCGGCCGACCGGATGACCGCGCCGAGGTTGCGCGGGTCGGTGACCCCGTCGAGCGCGACCAGCAGCGGGGCGGCCTGCTCCAGCGCCGCCGCCATCAGGTCCTCGAACGGCTCGTAGGCGAACGGCGGCACCTGGAGGCCGACGCCCTGGTGCAGCACGCCGCCGGTCATCCGGTCCAGCTCGGCCCGGCTGACCTCGAGGATCGCGATCCCCCGGTCGGCGGCGGTGCGGACGATCTCGTTGACCCGGTCGTCGATGTCGATGCCCTGGGCGGTGTAGAGCGCGGTGGCCGGCACCTGGGCGCGCAGCGACTCCAGCACCGGGTTCCGCCCGACCAGCAGCTCCGGGCTGTCCTTGGCCGGGTTCGCCTTACGGCCGGGGGCGACCCGGGGCCCGGACCGGCCGGCGGGCTTGCCGCCGCGGCCCTTCGCCGTGGGGACGCCCCGGCCCCCGCCCTTGCCCCAGGTGGTGTCCTTGCTGCCCGGCTGGCCGATCTTGGGCGCGCGCCCCTCCTCGGCCGCCGTGCGGCGCTCCTTCTCCTGCTTCCAGGCGGTGCGCTGGGGCAGCTTCTCGGTGCCCGAGTACGCCTTGTGCCAGGGACGCTCGTCCGCGGGCAGGGTGCGGCCCCGCCCGGCGAGGGCGTCCTTGCCCTTGCCGCCGGAGCCCTTCGGGGCGCCCGCCTTCGGCGTCAGTCGCCGGCCACGGCGCTGCGAGTTGCCGGCCATCAGTCCTGCTCTCCAATAGTCCAACGCGGGCCCTGGGGGGTGTCCTCGACGACCACGCCGGCCTGCTTGAGCTGGTCGCGTACGGCGTCGGCGGCGGCCCAGTCCTTGCGGCTGCGGGCCTGGGCGCGCTGCTCCAGGGCGAGCGCGATCAGGGAGTCCACCACGCCGCGCAGGTCGTCCGCGCGGCCACCGCCGGTCCAGGCCGGGTCCAGGGGGTCGACGCCGAGGATATCCAGCATCGCCCGGGTGGCGGCGAGCGTCGTGCGGACGGTCACATCGTCGCCCGCGGTCAGCGCGGTGTTGCCGTCCCGGACCACCTCGTGCAGCACGGCCAGGCCGGCCGACGTGTTGAGGTCGTCGTCCATCGCCGCGACGAAGCCGGCCGGCAGCTCGCCGAGCTGCCCGGCGCCGACCCGCTCGGCGGCCCGCTGGACGAAGCCCTCGATCCGCCGGTAGGCGACGGCGGCCTCGCGCAGCGCGTCCTCCGAGTAGTCGATGCGGGAGCGGTAGTGGGCGGCGGCGTAGTAGTAGCGCAGCTCCACCGGGCGCACCCCGAGGGACGCCACGTAGTCGAGGTCGAGCGTGTTCCCCAGCGACTTGCCCATCTTGGTGCCGCCGATGCCGAGCAGGCCGTGGTGCACCCAGTAGCGGGCGAACGGCAGGTCGGCGGCCTGCGACTGGGCGATCTCGTTCTCGTGGTGCGGGAAGGTCAGGTCGAGCCCGCCGCCGTGGATGTCGAACTCCGGCCCCAGGTAACGCCAGCACATCGCCGAGCACTCGATGTGCCAGCCGGGGCGGCCCCGGCCCCACGGCGACGGCCAGTATGCGTCGGCCGGCTCCTCGGGCTTGGCGCCCTTCCAGAGCGCGAAGTCGCGCGGGTCGCGCTTGCCCCGCTCCGGGGCGTCGCCGGCGGACTGCATGTCCTCCGGCGACTGGCCCGACAGCGACCCGTACGCCGGCCAGGAGGCCACGTCGAAGTAGACGTCGCCGGAGCCGTCGGTGGCCGGGTAGGCGTGCCCGGTCTCGATCAGCCGGGCGATCAGCTCGTGCATCTCCGGGATGTGCCCGGTGGCCCGCGGCTCGTAGGTCGGGGGCAGCACGTTCAGCGCCCGGTAGGAGTCGGCCAGGATCTGCTCGTTGGCGTACGCGATCGACCAGAACGACCGCCCCTGCTCCATCGCCTTGACCAGGATCTTGTCGTCGATGTCGGTCACGTTGCGGATGAAGGTGACCTCGAAACCCGAGGCGATGAGCCAGCGGCGCAGCACGTCGTAGTTGACGCCGGAACGAAGGTGGCCGATGTGCGGCGGGGCCTGGAGGGTGAGACCACACAGGTAGACCCCCACCTTGCCGGCTTCCCGCGGGACGAAGTCCCGCACCGAACGGGTGGCGGTGTCATACAGGCGTAGCGTCACCGTACAAGGGTAGCCGTCCGCGCATGTCGGGGTCGCCCGGAGCCGGGTCGTACGCTGCGTGCTGTGGACACGGCGGCACGGGCGGGAGAGACGGCGCAGACCCTGGACCGGGGGCTGCGCCTGCTGCACCTGGTCGCCGACGCGCCGGGCGGGTTGACCGTCACTGAGGCGGCGAACCGGCTGGGCATCGGCCGGGCGGCGGTCTACCGGCTGGTCGGGGCGCTGACCGACCACGGCATGCTGCGCCGCGACGCCGCGGGCCGGCTCCGGCTGGGCGCCGGCGTGCTGCACCTGGCCCGGCGGGCCCAGCCGCTGCTCGCCGAGGGGGCGCTGCCCGCGCTGCGCCGCCTCGCCGAGCAGGCCGGGGCGACCGCCCACCTGACCGTGGTCGAGGGCGGCGAGGGGGTGGCCCTCGCGGTGGTCGAGCCGAGCTGGACCTCGTTCCACGTCGCGTACCGGACCGGGTCGAGACACCCGCTGGAGCGCGGCGCCGCCGGCCGCGCCATCCTGGCCGGCCGGGCCGGCGCCGCCGGCCCGGTGAGCACCAGCGGCGAGCTGCAGTCCGGGGCGTACGGGGTGGCCGCGCCGGTGCTCGGGGTGCCGGGGCTGGAGGCGAGCGTCGGCGTGGTCTCGCTGACCCCGCTCGACGTCGCCCAGGTCGGCACCCAGGTGAGCGCCGCCGCCGAGTCGATCGCCGCGGCTTTGTCCTGACCCGGGACCGGGCTCGGGGCTCGGCCGCCAGCTCGCCGAGGTGGCGGTGTCGGAGGGCGGCGGACCCCGCCAGCTCGGCGGGCTGGCGACGGACTCACCACGGCAGGCACCGAATCATCGCCACGCCAGGTCCCACATCCAGCGGGGCGCTGGACAGCGCCGCACTGGCGCTCCGGTGCGCCTCACGGTCGCCAGCCCCGCGCCACCAGTGCGGCGCGGATCTCGCGGACCAGCGCGGGGAACTCCCGGTGCAGGCGGCGACCGGTCACGGGCAGCACCAGCCAGCCGGCCGCCACGAGCTGGTTGAGCCGCTGACGGTCCCGGTGGAGCTGATCCGGGTCGACGTGCCACTGGCCGTCGTAGTCGACGGCGACGCGGAACTCCGGCCAGGCCAGGTCAGGATGCAGGACGAGGCCCGACGGCCCGCGCACCGGGTGCTGCGCGACCGGGCGGGGCAGACCGGCCAGCACCAGCCGGACCCGCAGGTGCGACTCGGGCGGGGACTGCGCCCCGGGGTCCGCCAGGCCGAACACCCACCGCGCCCGCCGGCCACCGGGCCGTCCGGCGTTGCGGTCGGCCACGCCGACCAGGTCGGTCCGGCTGACCGTGCCCATCCGCAGCAGAGCGTCGACGATCCCGACCGCCCGGACCGGGTCGGACCAGACCGCTGTCTCCCAGGCGCAGACAGCCGGCTCGGTGCGGAGCAACCGGCCTCGTCCGGCCGGCAGGCCCGGCTCGCGGCCCACCGGCCCGGGACTCGCGATCGCCGTGATGACGGCCGCCTGCCTGGGCTCGGCGGCACCGTCCCGGCCTGACGTGGTGCTCCGCAGGCCGATGGCCGGGCCGTCTCGGCCCGGGGTGGTGTTCGCCGAGCCGTTGTCGGGTCCGTTCCGGCCAGGTGTGGTGTACGCCGGGCAGGTCGGGGCGGCGGCGGAGACGAGGAGGCCGATCCGTTCGGGCGGTGACGGGGCCTGGTGCACCCGGACACCGGGTTGGGCGTCGGCCCGCGCCGTTGCCGGCAGCAGGACGTGCACGTCGTCCCGGAAGCCGGCGGCGTGCTCGACCCCGTGCAGGTAGGCCGCCGAGGGCCCGGCGAGCAGCGCGCCCGGCGGCAGGCGGAGCAGCGCGGCGCGGCAGGCGAGCGCGTGGTCGCGGTCGAGGCGGGCGTCGGCATAGACGTCCTGCCGGAGCCGGATCCAGGAGGCGCCCCGGAGTTGGTGCCGGGTCAGCAGCCCGCGCCGGACAACATCCGAGCCGCGGAAGACCTGCCAGGCCAGCTCGGGCGGTCGATAGGGGTGAGGTGGCATGCCGACCAGCGTGGCGGCGCCGGGCGGCCGGCGGACACCCCTGTGGACAACCGCGATCGCCCATGACCCGGTGCCCTGTGGACAGCCGTCACCGTGCCCGGCCGGTGTGTTAGCGGCACGGCTCTCGACCTCCGCCGCACCTCGCCGTGCTGGTGTCGGCTGGCTCTCGGGGAAGGGCCGACGTGGACGCCGTGACCCTCCGCACGATTGTCATTGCATCGGGCAACTTCTATGGTTACAGCAGCTTGGCGTTCTCCTCGGAAGACGGGGGCCGGAGGACTGATGGGCTTCTGTTCGCGTGTCGTGTGCCGCCACCCGGCACGGCTGTCATGAGATTCCGACTGCTGGGCCCGCTCTCCCTCGAGGGGCCCGGCCAGCACCGGCCCGGCGGCCGGCGATCGCGGGCCGTGCTGGCGTTCCTGCTCGTCGAGGCCAACTCGCTGGTCCGGGTCGAGCAGATCATCGACGCGGTCTGGGGCGAGTCGCCACCTCGCACGGTCCGCACCCAGCTGCACGGCCAGATCTCCGCGGTGCGCCGCTGGCTGCGCGCCCTCCCGGACGCCCGGATCGTCACCCACGACAGCGGCTACGTGCTCCGGACGGACCCGTCCGACATCGATGTGGAGGTGTTCCGCCGGCTGGCCCGGCAGGGGCGCGGGCTCACCGCCACCGGGCAGCCGGTGGCGGCGGCCGAGGCGTACCGGGCCGCCCTCCAGCTCCACGTCGGTCCACCGCTCGGCGACATCGACGCGCCCTTCGCCCGGGCCGCGGCGGCCCGGCTCACCGAGGAACGGCTGGCCGTCCTCGCTGACCTGGCCGACCTGGACCTCGCCGCGGGGCGGCACCACGAGCTGATCCCGCGCCTCTCCGCGCTTGTGGAGCGGCACCCGTGGCACGAGCCGCTCTGGTGTCACCTGCTCGTGGCACTGGACCGCGCCGGCCGCCGGGGTGAGGCCATCGCCCGCTACCACCGGGTCCGCCTGCTGCTCCGCCACGAGCTGGGCGTCGAGCCGGGCCCCGAGCTGTCCCGGACCTACCGGTCGCTGCTGGGCGCCCCTCCGGCGGCGGTCGGGACGGACCTCACCCTCACCCTCAGCCGGCTGGCCGAGGCCGAGCGGATGCTGGGCGAGATCCGGCAGCAGTTGTCGCGGCTGGATGCCGGCACGGCGACGGCGCGGCCGGTGGTCCCGACCGCGCCGCCACCGCCGCACGCGTCAGACGGTGGTGCAGGCCACGCGGAGATTGCGGCTTGACCCGTCCCGCAGCAGAACGGAGAGCGTCTGCCCGCCGGGGCCGCACGACTTGCCGGTGTAGACCCGGACCTCGTACCGGCCGTTGGTGAAGGTGACGGCGCCACTGCTCGCCGTCGGCTGACCGTTCCAGGAAACCCCGACGACCGCGTTCAGGTCGGTGACCGGCGTCCCGTTGGCGGCGAGCTTGAAGGTGACGAGGAAGTTCCCCCCGGAGACGGCGTCCGGATAGCTGCCGCCCAGGTACGCGGATCCCTCGTAGAAGCCGTCAAAGGTGTACGCCGGCACGCTCGGCCGCAGGTAGTTGCCGGTCACGTGGTTGGCCAGCGAGGTGCCGGCGGACATCCCGGAGTCGGCGTCGAACTGGTAGTGGACGCCCAGGTAGACCCGGCTCCTGGCGTTCTCCGTGGCGGCGGCGCCGAACCCGGTGAAGCTGCGGCTCGCACCGACGGCGTGCGGGTCCTCCGTCCCGCCGACGAAGCGGAATCCGTCGGTGCCGAAGAACCCCTTCATCGCACCCGCCCAGGCGGCGGCGAAGGTGGCGTGCCCGGAGACGTACGCGGGGAACGGCGGGGAGAAGTTGACCCCGTTGCGGTCCGCGGAGAGTGGCTTCCAGTTCGGGTCGGGCCTGGTGGCGGTGTTGTTGTCGTCCTGCGGCTCGTGGATCGCCGATTCGGGCCGCCACAGGTCGATGGCGGTCTGGTACTTGGCGTCCCAGGCGATGATCGCCGCGTCGCCCATCGCGATGCCGACCAGCGCGAAGAGGCGGGCGTTGCCGGCCTGGGTGAGCTTCGCCGACTTGGCCACCACCTGCGTGTGCGCGAAGAGCTGCCCCGGCGGCTTGTAGGTGCCGTCGAGGTCGTTGGCCCAGAACCAGGCCGCCTGCGTCTGGTCGGCGGTCCGGGTGCTGCTGTTGTACGCGCCGAGGCCCCTCACCTCGTTGACCTGGTTCGCGTACGTCTGGCTGGCCAGCAGCTGGGCGTAGGTGGTGTAGCCGCCCGGCAGGCCGGGGCGGAACTGGGTGGTCGAGGTCATCGCGAACGGCTTCACCAGTCCCCAGCTGGGGGTCGCCGGCTCCCCGGAGCCGGTGCGGCGCCACTGGCCGGCGACCGTGCCGTCGGCGTAGGTGGAGGTGTCCGGTGAGCCGTCGTTGGTCCGGAAACTGATCATGGCCTGCGCGCTGGCCGAGCCCATCCGCTGGCCGTCCGTTCGCGCCGGCGAGCTGGGGATGTCCTGCTGTGCGGTGGTGAGGTCGGCGGCGAAGCTGATCGACGGCCAGATGCTGCGCAGCGTGTCGTACGCCGCGTAGTCGATGGCGGTGGCCAGATCCGGGCTGACCCCGGCGGTGGGAGCCACCTTGATCCGGTACGGCTGCCCGATGCACCGATCAGCTCCGTCGGCGCAGAGGGCGGAATTCGTGGCGTCGTAGATGGCGCCGTGGACCATCGCCCCGGCGCGGGCGAGCGGGCCGGGCGCGCCGCCGACCTGACGGAAGGTGCGGAGCAGGACGTCGTTCCAGTACAGGACGTGGTCGGTGGGCCCGGCGGCGAGCGCCGGGGCGGTGGGTGCGACGGCGGCGACGGTGCCGACCGTGAGTGCCGTGAGCGCCATGGCGCTCCAGCGGCGACGGGACATGTGCAACCAGCCCAATGGGACTCCTCGGTGAGAGACCTCGATCGACCGCGGTTGATGACCGCGGCTCCCACCAGGCTGGGCGGGCCGGCTACGCGCCGGCTACGGCGTCGCTATCGGGGCGGCCCCGTCGAGGGCGGCGAGCACCTCGGGGAGACCGGCCAGGGTGGTCACCTCCGCGTCCGGACGTGACCCGGGCGGGCAGGGCACGCCCTGCCGGTTGAGCCAGATCCCCCGCAGGCCGGCGCGCTGCGGGCCGGCCACGTCGTGGGCGAGGGAGTCGCCCACGTACGCGATCTGCTCCGCCGGCACGCCCGCCGCCTCGACCACCGCGGCGTAGAACTCGGGGGCGGGCTTCTTGGGCAGGCCGCCGTCGTGCGCGTACCGCTCGAAGGCGAACTCGCCCGCGAGGCCGCAGCGTTCCGCGCGGCTGTTGCCGTTGGTGGCGTAGCCCAGGAGGTAGCGCCCGCGGAGCGCGGCCAGCGCGGGCAGCGCGTCGGGGAACGGTCGGGTGAGCGCGAAGCGGCGCGCGAAGAAGAGCGCCGCCAACTCGTCCAGGTGGTCGTCGAGTGCGGCCCGGGCCAGCGACCGGGCCAGCGCCGCCCGCCGGATCTCCTGCACCGGCGCGGCGCTGAGCGCCCCGAAGACCGCGTGCCAGTCGGACTCGAGGTCCGCGAGGGACAGCGCGGCCGCCGCCGGGGTCAGCCGCCGCATCTCCTCGAGTACGGCGACCAGCCCGCCGGTCACCGCCGGGCGCAGGTCGAGCAGGGTCTCGTCGGCGTCGAACACCACCACGCGCAGCACGACGGCCAGCCTCTCAGGCCAGCGCCGGCGCGTCGGCCCGCTCGTCCACCGGCTCGGGGCGACCGCCGCGCAGCTCGTCCACCCGGACCAGGGCGACACCGGCCACGATGAGTGCTCCGCCGAGCAGTTGGACGGCGCTCGGCAGCTCGCCCAGCACCAGCCAGGCGATCAGCACCGCGAACATCACCTCGGTCAGCCCGACGAAGGAGGAGAGCCGCGCGCCGAGCAGCCGGGCCCCGGCGACACCGGTCAGGTAGGCGACCACCGCGGCGATCAGTGACAGGCCGGCGATCGGCACGAGCCAGCTCATCTCGTGCCCGGCGAAGCTGACGTCGGCGGTGCCGGCACGCAGCGGGAGCGCCCCGACCAGCCCGAGCAGCAGCAGCACCAGGGCGCCGACGGCCATGCCCCCGCTGGCCATCACCACCGACGGCAGCGCGGGGTCGACCCGGCCGGCGATGACGAAGTAACCGGCCAGCCCCACCCCGGCGCCGAGCCCCCAGAGGACGCCGACCGGGTCGAGGCGGGCGGCGCCGGTCAGGTCCAGCACGAACACCAGCCCGCAGAGGGCGGCCAGCGAACCGACCACGGTGAGCACCCGGGGCCGCTGGCCGTGGACCAGCCACATCCAGCCGACCACCAGCACGATGCCCAGGTACTCCAGCAGCAGCGCGACGCCGACCGGCAGGTAGCGGACGGCGTTGAAGAAGCACGCCTGCGCCAGGGCCACCCCGAGCAGCCCGAACACCACGAGCGTGCCCGCGTTGCGGCGCAGCACCGGCCATCGCCCACGCAGTGCCAGCAGGGCGGGCACGGCCAGCACCAGCGCGGCGATGCCGACCCGGGCGAGCACCACCGCCTCGGCGGACCAGTCGCCGGTGATCAGCGGGCGGGCGAAGGTGCCCGAGGTGGCGAAGGTGAGCGCGGAGAGCAGGGCCAGGCCGAGGCCGACGCCGGGCCGTTCACGCATCGACAGCTCCTTGGGTCGACCGGACAGGAGTCAAGTGGGATTATGCTGATGACACTAGGCCGACCGCTCGACAGGAGTCAAGTTGCTGTTCGCTCATGACACCGAGTGTGGCCTGGTCGCGGCCGCAGCCCTGGTCAACACGGCCGGGCCGGACCGGGAAGGGCTGCCCGACGTGGCCGCCCTCGACACGTTCTTCGCCGCCTACGGGTGGACCGGGCGGCACGAGCAGACCGAGGCGGAGCTGCGTGAGGTCCGCGCGCTGCGGCCCCGGCTCCGCCGGATCTGGTACGCCGACACCGACGAGGTGGTGGACGTGGTCAACGGGCTGCTCCGGGAGTCGCACGCGCTGCCCCAACTCGTCCGGCACGACGACGAGCCGTACCACCTGCACGCCGTGCCGCGGGAGGCGCCGCTGGCCACCCGGATGGCGGTCGAGGCCGCGATGGCCCTGGCCGACCTGGTCCGGATGGACGAGCTGAGCCGGCTGCGCCTCTGCGAGCACCCCGACTGCGAGAACGTGCTGGTCGACCTCTCCAAGAACCGGTCCCGCCGGTTCTGCGACGCCGGCTGCGGCAACCGGGCCGCGGTCAGCGCCTACCGGGCCCGCAAGGCGGCGGCCCACTCCTGACGCACGCCGGCCCTCCCGCCCCCGGGCGAAGAGGGGCCCGGTGCCGCGACTCAGGGGTGGGTCATCCGGAGCAGGTCCAGGGCCTCGTCGAGCTGGGTCTCGCTGAGCTTGCCCGAGTCGACGTGGCCCCGGGAGATCACCACCTCGCGGATGGAGACCTGCTTGGCCAGCGCTTCCTTGGCGATCGAGGCGGCCTCGTCGTAGCCGAGGTGACGGTTGAGCGGGGTGACGATCGACGGCGAGCCCTCGGCGTACGCCAGGCAGACCTCGGCGTCCGCGACCAGGCCGACCACCAGGCGGTCGGCGAAGAGCCGGCTGGCCGCGGCGAGCAGCCGGATCGATTCCAGCAGGTTGCGGCCCATCACGGGGAGCATCACGTTCAGCTCGAAGTCGCCCTGCGAGCCGGCGAACGCCACGGTGGCGTCGTTGCCGATCACCTGCGCGCACACCTGCCGCATCGCCTCGGCGACCACCGGGTTCACCTTGCCCGGCATGATCGACGAGCCGGGCTGGAGGTCGGGGATGCGCAGTTCCCGCAGGCCGGCGCGCGGGCCGGAGCCCATCCAGCGGATGTCGTTGGCCATCTTGTAGAGACCGACCGCGACGGTGCGGAGCTGGCCGGAGGTCTCCACCAGCGCGTCCCGGGCGCCCTGTGCCTCGAAGTGGTTGCGCGCCTCGGTCAGCGGCAGGCCCGTCGAGGCCCGCAACTTCTCGATCACCTTGCCGGCGAAGCCGAACGGGGTGTTGATGCCGGTGCCCACGGCGGTGCCGCCGAGGGGCAGCTCGGCGAGCCGGGGCAGCGCCCCCTCCAGCCGCTCGACGCCGTAGCGGACCTGGGCGGCGTAGCCGCCGAACTCCTGGCCCAGGGTGACCGGGGTGGCGTCCATCAGGTGGGTACGCCCGGCCTTGACCACGGTCTCGAACTCGGCCGCCTTCTCCTCCAGCGCGCCGGCCAGGTGCTTCAGCGCGGGCAGCAGGTCCTCCACCACGGCCTGGGTGGCGGCCAGGTGGATCGAGGACGGGAAGACGTCGTTGCTGGACTGGGAGGCGTTGACGTCGTCGTTCGGGTGCACGTTGCGGCCCAGCTCACGGCCGGCCAGCGTGGCGATCACCTCGTTGGTGTTCATGTTGGACGACGTGCCGGAGCCGGTCTGGAAGACGTCGACCGGGAACTGGTCGTCGTATCCGCCGTCGGCCACGTGCGCGGCCGCGGTGGCGATGGCCTCGGCCACATCCGGGCCGATCACGCCCAGCTCGCCGTTGACCTGGGCCGCCGCCCCCTTGATCTGCGCCAGGGCCTTGATCTGGGCCGGCTCGATGCCCCGCCCGGAGATCGGGAAGTTCTGCACCGCACGCTGGGTCTGCGCCCGCCACAGCGCCTCGGCGGGGACCTCCACCTCACCCATCGAGTCACGTTCGATCCGGTAGCCGGTCGCCTCTGGAGTCGTCACGCGTACCATCCTGCCGCGCTCGCCGCCGACGCGCACATGATCGCTCAGTCCAGCTCGGCGAGCAGCGCCGCCACCTCGTCCCGCTCCGGGGCGTCGAGCTGCCGGAGGATGTCGAGGGCCCGGATCGCGTGCGAGCGGGCGGCCGCCGGGTCGGTGACGCGCAGGCAGCGGGCGATGCCGGCCAGCGCCCCGGCCTCCTCGTGCCGGGCCCGCAGCCGGACCGCGTCCCGGAGCACCCGGCGGTAGAGGTCGAGCGCGCTCCGCACGTCGCCCTGGTCGAGCAGGGCGCGCGCCAGCAGGTTGCGGGAGAGGCAGCCGAGGACCCGGTCCCCGGAGGCGGTCACCGCGATCAACGCCTCGCGGTGCAGGGCGGCGGCGGCCTCCGGCCGCCCCAGCTTCCGCTCGATCACGCCCAGCTCGTTGAGCACCTCGCCCTCGCCGAAGCGGTTGCCCTCGCGGCGCTTGAGCCGGAGCGCCAGCCGCAGGAACCGCAGCGCCCCGGAGAGATCGCCGAGCCGGGCCCGGGCGGTGCCCAGGTGGCCGACCGCGTTGCGCACGCTGTTCAGGTCACCCGCCTCCCGGCCGAGGGCGAGCTGGCGGCGGGACACGGCCTGCGCCTCGGCGTACCGGCCCCAGGCCAGCAGCACCACGGTCTGGTTGTTCAGCAGCGCCGACACGGCGGCCGGCTGCCCGGTGGACCGGGCCAGTTCGAGCGCCGCGTCCAGGTGCCCCATGGCCGGCGCGAGCTGCCAGTCCGCCCCGTACGCGATGGCCAGGTTCCGGCGGACGGTGGCCTCGCCCTCGCGGTCGCCCAGCCGCCGGCGGATCTGGAGGGCGCCCTCCATCAGCTCGATCGCCTCGGGGAAGCGACCGAGCCGGAACAACCCGGAGGCCAGGTAGTTGCGGGTGGTGGCGACGGCCGCCTCGTCGTCGCACCGCTCCGCGGCGCGCAGGCCGACGGTGTGCGTCTCGATCAGCTCGTCCAGGTGGCCCCGGCTGAAGAGGTGGTACCAGCTCACCCGGGCGAGCTGCCAGCAGTGCCGGAGCAGGCCCTCGTCGGCCGCCAGCCGGACCAGTGCCGGCAGCGTGGCCCGGTTGCGGTCGAACCACGCCGGGCCCTCGGCCGCGCAGGCCTCCACCAGGTCCGGCCTCGGCGGCTCGGGCAGCACCAGGGCGGAACGGCTGGCCGCGGGCTCCATTCGCCGGGAGATCGCGTACGCCGCGTGCAGGTGGTGGTCGAGCAGCCGCCGCACCGCCTCGGCCCGCTCGCCGGGCTGCCCCACGCCGCCCACGAGCTGCCGGGCGAAGTCCCGCACCAGGTCGTGGAAACGGAACCGGCCGGGCTCGGGCTCCTCCAGCAGATGGGCGTCGACCAGGCCGTCCAACAGGTCCTGCGCGTCGGCCGGCGGCAGGTCGGTGACGGCGGCCGCCACCTGGTGGTCGAAGAACGCCCCGGGATGCACGCCGAGCAGCCGGAACAGCCGCTGCGCGGCCGGGTCGAGCTGCGCGTACGACAGGTCGAAGGCCTGCCCCACCGAGCGTTCCCCGACGGACAGCTCGATCAGCGCGTTCCGGCCGGCGGCCAGCCGGTCCGCCAGGTCCCGGACCCGCCACCGGGGACGGTGCACCAGTCGCGCCCCGGCCAGCCGGATCGCGAGCGGCAGGTAGCCGCAGCGGCGGGCCACCTCGGCGGCCGCCTCCGGCTCGGCGGCCACCCGGTCCGCGCCGACCACCCGGGCGAGCAGCTCGACCGCCTCGTCCGGGTCGAGCACGGCCAGCGAGGACGGCCGGCCGCCGTCGAGGCCGGTGAGCCGGCGTCGGCTGGTGATCAGCGTGAGGCAGTCCGGGCCGTTGGGCAGCAACGGCGCCACCTGGACGGCGGTGGCCGCGTTGTCGAGCACCACGACCGCCCGCCGCCCGGACAGCTCGCTGCGCCACAGGGCCGCCCGCTCGTCGACGTCGGCGGGGATCCGCGCGGCGGGCACCCCGAGCTGACGCAGCAGCGCGGCCAGGGCCGCTGCCGGGGTGACCGGCTCGCGCTCGCTGTGGCCGTGCAGGTCGATGAAGAGGTGGGCGTCCGGGTAGCGCGCGGCGAGAGCGGCCGCCAGGTGCACGGCCAGGGCGGTCTTCCCGGTGCCGGCCATACCGTCGATCAGGTGGATCCGGGCGTCGCGCTCCTCGATCTCCTTGACCAGCCGGGCCAGCGTGTCCTGCCGGCCGGTGAAGTCGCTGATCGCCCGCGGCAGTGCCCGGACCGGGCTCGGGGCCGGTTGCTGCGGCCCGGTCAGGGCCAGGTCGCCGGCGAGCACCCGCTGGTGCAGCTCCTGCAACGCCGTGCCCGGTTCGATGCCCAGCTCATCGGCGAAGATCCGGCGCCCCTCGCGGTAGACGGCGAGCGCGTCCGCCTGGCGGCCGACCGCGGAGAGGGCCAACATCAACTGGCCGCGCAGCCGCTCCCGCAGCGGGTTCCGTTCCACGGTCTCGCTGAGCTCGTCGATCAGGTCGGCCGCCCGGCGCAGCCGCAGCTCGACCTCGACGCACTCCTCCAGCACGGTGAGTCGCTGCTCGTCGAGCGCCTGCGCCCGCCGGCGTACGCTCCGGCTCGCGATGCCGCTCAGCGCCGAACCGCGCCAGAGCGCCAGCGCGGCCCGGTAGTGGCGGCTCGCCTCGGCCGGCTGCCCCGCGTCGACGGCCGCCCGGCCGGCCTCGACGGTCTGGGCGAAGACCTCGGCGTCCAGGTCGGCCGGAGCGATCCGGATGCCGTATCCGACCGGGTCGGTGACGATCGTCTCCGGCGGCAGGCCGAGCGCGACGAAGCGCTGCCGCAGCCGCGACACGCAGATCTGCAACTGGGTCCGGGTGGTGGCCGGCGGACGCTCCTCCCAGATCGCGTCGACGAGTTCCTCGACGGGCACCACCCGGCCGGCCCGCAGCAACAGCATGGCCAGCAACGTCCGATCGCGGCCCGCCGTGATGGTGGCCTCGCCACCGCCGACCCGCAGCGGCCCCAGGATCCCGAACCGCATCCGCGCCCCCGCACGCCTCTTGTGGAACTTCCAGCAGCGTAACCCGCCGGTCACCGCGCGCGGCGGGCGGGTGATAGCGACGTGATAGCGGATCGACAGCACCACCCCGGAGACTCGTGCCGGGTTGCCGGGACACGGCATCCGACGGGGGCGGTGCGCCCGTCCGGGCGCGCGCCCGGGCGGGCGCACCGATGTCGATCACCCACCTCGATCCAGGACCGTGTAACGCCCGCCGGCCGAGCCGCGCTGAGCCGGCCGGAGCATCCATTTACCAGCTCAAGATCATGGAAGTCCCGGATCGCTATCGGAGGCATCACTTGCACGACAACGGGGGATCCACCGGCGTGTCCACGGCGCGCCGACGGCGCACACCGCGCCGCCTGCTCGGCACGGGCCTCGCGGCCCTGCTCGCCACCACCGGCGCCGTGGCGGCCACCGCCCAGCCGGCGTCGGCCCTGCTGAACTATGTCCCGCCCGTCGAGGTGGCCTGGACCGACAACGCCCAGCCCACCCGATCCTTCCCCGCCGAGGACGGCAGCCTGCCGGTCGGCACCTGGCAGGGCACCGCCGGCGACAAGCACACGTCCCGGGCGTACTTCACCTTCGACCTCAGCGGCTATCACGGGCAGCGGATCATCAGCGCCCGGGCGGTCACCGGCGAGCGGTCGGTCGCCAACTGTGACAAGCCGCGCGAACTCCAGCTCTGGCGGACCGAGAACCCGACCGCCGCGCCCACCTGGAAGGACGCGCCGGCAGCCGTCGCGAAGCTCGCCGACCTCACGGTCTCCGGTCCGGCCTGCCCCGCCAGCTACCTGGCCACGGCCATCACGGACGCGGTGAGCACGGCGGTCGCGGCGAAGCAGGACAGGCTCACCCTCATGCTCCGCATCGGCGAGCACGAGGACGGCCTCCAGTGGGGCCGGCGGGTGAACACCCTCGGCATCTCGCTGGAGCACAACAGGCCGCCGAACGTTCCGACCAACCTCGCCGCCGGCGGCGTCGCCTGCCGCGACGACATGTTCATCGGCACCACCCGGCCGGAACTCCAGGCCGTGGTGACCGACCCGGACGTCAACGAGACCGGCGGTGGCGACCCGCTCAAGGCGACCTTCGCCTGGTGGCCGGTGGACCGGCCCACCGAGCGGTCCGAACTGGAGTTCAGCTACACGCTGCCCTCCGGCTCCCGGTTCCAGTACACGATCCCGGACGGCGTCATGGTGGACGGCGGCACGTACGCGTTCAGCGCCCGCGCCACCGACCAGTACGGCGACGCCTCGGCCTGGTCGCCGGCGTGCCGGTTCACCGTCGACACGAAGGTTCCGCCGGCGCCCACGGTGTCCTCGACCGACTACCCGTCGGGCTGGGAGTGGCCGGGTCACGGTGGTCCGGGCATCCCCGGCCGGTTCACGTTCACCACCACGGGCGCCGACGACGTGGTCGGCTTCCGGTACGGCCCCTCCGGCCCGCTGACCTTCGTGAGCGCCGACGCGGCCGGCACGGCGACCGTCTCGGTCACGCCCGACCGGTACGGCACCAACTGGCTGTATGTCCAGGCGGTGGACCGGACCGGCAACCGCTCCCAGTCCACCGTCTACGAATACCGGGTCCGGGACACCGCGCCGACGATCACCGACGGGAACCCGACCGGCGGCCTCGGTGAGGCACGTGAGCTGACGTTCTCGCCGCGCATGGAGAACGTGGTCTCGTACACCTGGCGGCTCAACGACGGCGAGCCGGCGACCGCGCCGGCGGCCGGCGACGGCACCGCCACGGTGACGATCAACCCGCGCAAGGGCGGCACCAACACGGTCACCGTCACCAGCCGGACCTCCGACGGCCTGCCCAGCGGCACCGCCGAGTACCGGTTCTACCTGGCGAACGCCCCCGTCATCTCCTCGCCGGACTTCCCGCTGGACGGCAGCGACGGCCCGCTCGCCGGCACGGCCGGCTCGTTCACCTTCGCACCGGGCATGCCCGGGGTGACCGAGTACGTCTGGTCGGTGAACGGCGGCGAGCAGCACACCGTAGCCGCGAACGAGGACGGCACCGCCCGCGTCGCGTACACGCCGACCTGGGCCGGCTTCCAGTGGATCGAGGTGTTCAGCCAGACCGCCGACGGGACCGAGTCCGAGGTCGCCTCCGGGTACTTCGTCATCGTCTCGCACGCACCAGAGGTCAGCTCGACCGATTACCCCATGTACCGGGAGGCCGGCGGGCCCGGCGTGACCGGCGCCTTCACCTTCCGCCCCGCGCACGAGGGCGTCACCGGTTACGTCTACGACTTCGGGGACGGCCCGCAGACCGTGGCGGCGGCGGCCGACGGCACCGCGACGATCAACTGGACGCCGCGGTCGTACCCGGCCGACAGCAGCGGTTGGGTACGGCTCACGGTCCGCGAGAAGATCGGTGACATCGTCTCCGACGAGACCGAGTACCCCCTGATCCTCGGCAAGCTGGCCCCGACGGTTACCAGTGCGGACTATCCGGCCGACGGCGAAGGCGGCGGCCCGGGGATCGCGGGCAGCTTCACGCTGGCCGCCACCATGCCGGGCACCACCGAGTTCGTCTACCGGTTCGGCACCGAGGAGAAGACCGTGCCGGCCGGCCCGGACGGCACCGCCACCATCACCCTCACACCCACCGAGGGCGGCGGCAACTTCCTGTTCGTCTCCAGCCGGACCGGCTCGGGCATCACGTCCGGGGAGGACTACTACTACTTCTACGTGACCTACCCGAGCTGACCGGACGACGAAGGGGCGCCGGGTGGGATCCCACCCGGCGCCCCTTTCGCGTACGCGCGTCGGAGGTCAGCGCCGCCCGACGGTGAGCACCGGCTTGGTGACCTCGGCGAAGAAGTCCTCGCCCTTGTCGTCGACCACGATGAAGGCCGGGAAGTCCTCCACCTCGATCTTCCAGACCGCCTCCATGCCCAGCTCGGGGTATTCGAGCACCTGGACATGCTTGATGCAGTCCTGGGCGAGGCGGGCCGCCGGGCCGCCGATCGAGCCGAGGTAGAAGCCGCCGTACGCCTGGCAGGAGCGGGTGACCTGGGCGGACCGGTTGCCCTTGGCCAGCATCACCATCGAGCCGCCGGCCGCCTGGAACTTCTCCACGTAGGCGTCCATCCGCCCGGCGGTGGTCGGGCCGAACGAGCCGGAGGCGTAGCCCTCGGGGGTCTTGGCCGGGCCGGCGTAGTAGACGGCGTGGTCCCGCAGGTACTGCGGCATCGGCTCACCGGCGTCCAGCCGCTCGGCGATCTTGGCGTGCGCGATGTCCCGGGCCACCACCAGCGGGCCGGTCAGCGACAGCCGGGTCTTCACCGGATACTTCGACAGCTCGGCGCGGATCTCGTCCATCGGCCGGTTGAGGTCGACCCGGACCACCTCGGAGCTGTCCAGCTGGGCGTCGGTGACGTCGGGCAGGTAGCGGGCCGGGTCGGTCTCCAGGCGCTCCAGCCAGACGCCCGACGGGGTGATCTTGGCGACCGCCTGGCGGTCGGCCGAGCAGGAGACCGCGATGGCCACCGGGCAGGAGGCGCCGTGCCGGGGCAGCCGGACCACCCGCACGTCGTGGCAGAAGTAGCGCCCGCCGAACTGCGCGCCGATGCCGAAGTTGCGGGTCAGCTCCAGGACCTCGGCCTCCAGTTCGAGGTCGCGGAAGCCGTGCGCGCTCATCGAGCCCTGGGTCGGGAGGGCGTCCAGGTACTTGGCGGAGGCGTACTTGGCGGTCTTCAGCGCGTACTCGGCGGAGGTGCCGCCGATGACGATGGCCAGGTGGTAGGGCGGGCAGGCCGCGGTGCCGATGAGGCGCAGCTTCTCCTCCAGGAACTGCATCATCCGCGTCGGGTTCAGCAGCGCCTTGGTCTCCTGGTAGAGGTAGGACTTGTTGGCCGAGCCGCCGCCCTTCGCCATGAAGAGGAACTTGTACGCGTCCGGGTGCCCGTCCGGGTCCTCGGCGTAGAGCTCGACCTGGGCGGGCAGGTTGCTGCCGGTGTTCCGCTCCTCCCACATGGTCAGCGGGGCGAGCTGGGAGTAGCGCAGGTTGAGCCGGGTGTAGGCCTGGTAGACGCCGCGCGAGATGGCCTCCGCGTCGGCGCCGTCGGTGAGCACGTGCCGGCCACGCTTGCCCATCACGATCGCCGTGCCGGTGTCCTGGCACATCGGCAGCACCCCGCCGGCGGCGATGTTGGCGTTGCGCAGCAGGTCCAGCGCCACGAACCGGTCGTTCGGCGAGGCCGCCGGGTCGTCGATGATCGACCGGAGCTGGGCCAGGTGGGCCGGGCGCAGGAAGTGGGCGATGTCGTGCATCGCCTCGGCGGTCAGCGCGGTCAGCGCGGCGGGCTCCACGGTGAGGAACCGACGGCCACCCGGGCCGTCGACGACGTCGACGCCCTCATCGGTGACCAGGCGGTAGTCCGTCTGGTCCGGTCCGGTCGGCAGCAGGGGGGCGTACGAGAAGGCGGCGGCACTGCTCATGACGGAAAAGCCTAGGGCAGAGCCGTCGATCGGTGGCACCCGCCGGGTGCGTCCTGGGACGCCGCTCTCACCCGGCGTCACTTGCCGTCGGCGCAGAGTTCGTTCTTCGGGCCGCAGCTGCCCTGGTCGGTCGGGGGTCGCCAGGTGTCGCCCGGGTCCGGCGCGGGCACCGCGTCCTCGTCCGGCGGGGGCACCCCGGCGGCGCCGGCGCCCCAACGGACGTACCCGATCTCCCGGCCCTCCCCGATGATCATGCCGTTCGGACCGACCGCCAGGGCGTTCGCCGAGGTCCGCAGCAGCACCAGCTCCCGACCGCTCCGCGGCTCGACCGCGATGAGCCGGGACGGCTTCTCCTCGGCGATCAGCGCCGCGTACGGGGTGAGCGCCGCACCGCTCTTGCCACCGGCCTGCCGGGTCCACCGGACGGCGTCGACCGACAGCTCGCGGCCGAGCAGCGAGCGCTTGTCGGCGCTGCGCACCAGCGCGTAGCGGTCGTCGACGGCGAGCACCTTCTCGCCCTCCCCGCCGATCAGGAGCAGCCGGCCGTCGTAGCCGTCGAGCACCGCCTCGCGCCCGTCCGGAGCGACGCCGAGCAGCACGTTGCGGGCGCCCTGCGGGTCCTCCCGCTGCACGCAGCCGGCGTAGTCGGCGGTCCGCAGGTTCACCCCGTTGCGCCGCCACACCTGCTGCCCGGTGGCCGGGTCGACGGCGGTGAGGACGAAGTAGCAGGTCCCGTCGCGGGAGGTGGCGGTGATCCGGAGCAGCCGCCCGCCGACCACCGCGAGCCGCTCCTCGCGGCCGGGCTCGACGTTCTGGAGCACCCGGCCGGTGGCGGTGTCCACCACGTGCACCCGGTCGTCGACCGGGAAGCCGAGCAGCGGCGGGACCGACTCCGGCCCGGCCACCCCGCCGTCGATCCGCGGCGCGCCGAGCCGCCGGGTGCCGAGCAGCTCGGGGTTGTCGGCGAGCACACCGCTGTTGACTCCCGGGAGGAACGCGCTCCACCGCGGCGCGGTGCCGCGCGGCTCCCAGGCGCGCAGGGTGCAGTCGGTGGACCGCACGCAGTAGGCGTCGAGCAGCAGGTTGCGGTAGGTCCAGACGGCCACCGCCCGCTCGTCCCGGCGGCGGACCACGCCGGTGGTGGGGTCGAGCACCTCGTACCCCTTGTCCAGGAGCTTGCCCACGGCGACGACCGGCTCCCGGTCGCTGCCGGCCACCGCCGCCCAGTCGGCCTTGCGCTCCCAGAGCTGCGCGCCGTTGGCCAGGCTGCGCGCCTCGACCCGCGTGCGCTGCTCGACGATCACGGTGTCGCCGGCGATCGTGACGCTCTTCGGGGTGCCGCCGATGCGCTGCTGCCAGACCACGTCCGGATCGGAGATCGGCTTGCTCCGGTCGACCCAGTCCCACATCGCGGGGAACGGGTTCCACACCCCGGTGGCGGCGAGCACGACCACGGTGATGAGCCCCAGCAGCAACCAGCCGCGTACGCCAAGGCCCTTCACACCGCACACGGTAGCGACGATCACCGCTGCGCCCGCCCCCCGAACGGCCGTGTCGCGCCGCTTTCTCGGTCAGCCGCCGGACGGCGCGCCGCGGGCGGCGGAGCGGACCAGGGGCAGGGTGCGGTAGGGGATCTGCTCGGCCAGCGCGATGATCGTGGAGGCGCGGCGGATGCCCTCCGAGGCGACGATCTGGTCGATGACCCGCTGGAGGTCCGTGTTCGACCGGGCCACGATGCGGCAGAGCAGGTCGCTGGAGCCGGTGATGGTGTGCGCCTCCAGCACCTCGGGGATGGCGGCCAGGTGCGCGGTCACCGGGTCGTGGCCGTGCCGCTGGCTGATCTCCAGGGTCACGAAGCTGGTCACCCCGAAGCCGATGGCGGCCGGCGAGATGTCCGGCCCGAAACCGCTGATCACCCCCCGCTCGACCAGCTTGTCGAGCCGGGCCTGGACGGTGCCCCGGGCCACGCCGAGCCGCCGCGAGCACTCCAGCACCCCGATCCGCGGCTCCTCGGCGAGCAGATCGATCAAGCGGGCGTCCAGCGCGTCGAGCTGTGCATCCTGACCAGTGTTCATGGGGTTTCACATTACCGAATGCACAACCTGACCAGCATTTTCGACAACTGTTGCCCAACTGGCGGTCACGCGGCGATCCTCGCCACAACAGCAGATCAACGGCGGCCCACGAGGCCGGCCGGTACGCAAGGGAGGCCACCATGACCCAGGCGATCGACCGACCCCAGTCGACCGAGGAGGTCGACGTCGACGCCCTCGTCGGCGCCGTCGACCACGACATCACCCGCGACCCGTTCCCGGTCAAGGGCCTCGACCACGTGCACTTCCTGGTGGGCAACGCCAAGCAGGCCGCCCACTACTACTCCACCGCCTTCGGCATGACCTGCGTGGCGTACCGGGGGCCGGAGCAGGGCTACCGGGACCACGCCCAGTACGTGCTGACCAGCGGCTCGGCCCGGTTCGTGCTGACCGGCGCGGTCCGCCCGGACGCCGAGGGCGCCGAGCACGTGGCCCGGCACAGCGACGGCGTCTCCGACATCGCGCTGGAGGTGCCGGACGTGGACGCCGCGTACGCGCACGCCACCGCCCAGGGCGCGACCGGCCTGGTCGAACCGCACGACGTCAGCGACGAGCACGGCACCGTCCGGATGGCGGCCATCGCCGCGTACGGCGACACCCGGCACACGCTTGTCGACCGGTCCTGCTACACCGGCCCGTTCCTGCCCGGCTTCGTGGCCCGCGCCCCGATCGTGGACCGGCAGCCGATGATCGACGCCGGCATCCAGCCGAAGCGCTTCTTCCAGGCCGTCGACCACGTGGTCGGCAACGTGGAGCTGGGCCGGATGGACGAGTGGGTCGAGTTCTACAAGCGGGTCATGGGCTTCAGCAACATGGCCGAGTTCATCGGCGACGACATCGCCACCGACTACTCGGCGCTGATGAGCAAGGTGGTCGCGAACGGCACCCGCAAGGTGAAGTTCCCGCTCAACGAGCCGGCCGTGGCCCGCAAGAAGTCGCAGATCGACGAGTACCTGGAGTTCTACCAGGGCCCGGGCGCCCAGCACATCGCCGTGGCCACCAACGACATCCTGGCCAGCGTCGACGCCATGCGGGCCGCCGGCGTCGAGTTCCTGGACACCCCGGACTCCTACTACGAGGACCCGGAGCTGCGCGCCCGGATTGGCGAGGTGCGGGTGCCGATCGAGGAGCTGAAGTCCCGCAAGATCCTGGTCGACCGGGACGAGGACGGCTACCTGCTCCAGATCTTCACCAAGCCGGTGCAGGACCGCCCCACCGTCTTCTTCGAGCTGATCGAGCGGCACGGCTCCCTCGGCTTCGGCAAGGGCAACTTCAAGGCCCTGTTCGAGGCCATCGAGCGGGAGCAGGAGAAGCGCGGCAACCTGTAACACTGTCCGCGTGACCCAGCCTCCCCCCATGTCGA
>NZ_JBSSLX010000065.1:0-28205 GCF_053890995.1 Micromonospora sp. I033
CGGGCCTCGCCGTCGTCGCTGCCGCCGAAGACCCGCGCGTCGTCGGGGACCTCGGTGTCGGGCCGCCGGCGGACCGGCCGGCGCGGCTGCGGCGCCTGCCAGGGCAGCGGGCCGCCGGTGTCGCCCACCTCGGCGCGCAGCCGGGGCAGGGCGGTCGGGCGCTGGTCGCGCACCCAGGCCACCAGGTGCTCGCGGACCAGGCAGCGCAGGTCCCACAGGCTGCCGGCGTCGGCGGCGCTGACCAGGGCGCGGACCTTGACGAGGCCACCGGTGGCGTCGGTCACCTGGAGCACGCAGACCCGGCCGTCCCAGAGCTCGGTGCCCTCGCAGAGCCGGCGCAGCTCCTCCCGCATGGCCTGCACCGGGATGGCCCAGTCCAGGTCGAACTCGGCGGTGCCGAGCACGGCCGCCTCGGTCCGCGTCCAGTTCTGGAACGGCGTGCTGGTGAAGTAGGAGGTGGGCAGGATCAGCCGGCGGTCGTCCCAGATCTGCACCACCACGTAGCTGAGGGTCAGCTCCTCGATCCGGCCCCACTCCCCCTCGACCACCACCACGTCGTCGAGGCGCACCGCGTCGCTGAAGGCGAGCTGCAGGCCGGCGAAGACGTTGCCGAGCAGACTCTGCGCGGCCAGCGCGGCGACCACACCGACCACACCGGCGCTGGTCAGCACGCCGGCGCCGATACCGCGGACGGCGGGGAAGGTCATCAGCATCACGCCGACGGCGAGCACCACGATCACCGCGATGGTCAGCCGGCGCAGCAGCACCACCTGGGTGCGCACCCGGCGGGCGTGCCGGTTGTTCGGCACGTCCACCCGGAACCGGGCCAGCGCGGTGTCCTCCGCCACCACCAGCAGCGAGGCCACCAGCCAGGCGGTGGCGGCGATCAGGGCGAGCACCAGGGCGTGCAGGACGAGCTGCCGCCAGGGGCTGCCGACGGCGTACCCGGTGCTGAACCGGACCGCGAGCTGCACGGCCAGGACGGTCGCGGCCACCTGGAACGAGCGGTGCGAGTGCTCGGTCAGCTCGGTCATCAGCAGCGAGCGGCGGCCGAGCCGGCGGGTGACCCGGTGCACCACCTCGACCAGCAACAGCGCGACCGCCGCCGCGGCGAGCGCGGCGACGGTCGTCACGAGGTAGGACTGCACGTTCTTCCTCTCCCTCCGGCCGGGCGGAAATCGGGCAAAGGCCCAATGGTGCCCGGACTATCGCGTATCGACCAGGATCACACCCGGCGGTAGCGCGACTGGAGGAAGCAGTAGACGCCGAAGGCGGCGATGCCGAGCGCCATCAGCGCCAGCAGCACCGGCCCGTACGACTGGTCGCGGAGGGTCCGCAGGGCGGCGTCCAGGCCGCGGGCCTTCTCCGGGTCGTACTTCACGGCGGCCACCACGATCAGCAGGCCGGTGACGGCGAAGACCGCGCCCCGGGCGGCGTACCCGGCCATGCCGAGGCGGCGGGCCAGGGTGTGCGTCTTCGGGCTCATCTCGCCGGTCTTGAGGTTGCGCTCGAACTTCTTCTTGAGCCCGTAGATCACCATGCCGATGCCGACCGCGGCGAGCACCAGCCCGGCCAGCCCGACCAGCCACCGGCCGCCGTCCGAGGCCATCAGCTTCTCGGAGAACTGCTGCTGCTGGTTGGCGGCGTTGCTGCTGGCGTCCTGGAAGACCTTGATGGCGGTCCAGCCCAGCCAGACGAAGACGATCACGCGCACGACGGAGGCGATCCGCTCGAAGAGCTTCTCCTTGCCCCGCAGGAAGCGGTGGCCGATGACCGCCTCGAACGCCTGCCAGATGGCCATGGCGAAGAGCCCCACGGCGATGGCGACCAGCAGGAACTTGCCCATCGGCTGCGCGCCGAGGGTGCGCAGGGCGCCGTTCTGGTTGCCCTCCTCCCCCGACTTGCCGAAGGCGATCTGCAGGGCCAGCCAGGCGAAGAGGAGGTGCACGATCCCGTAGCCGATGAAACCGGCCCGGGTCAACAGTTCGAGCCACCTGCTGTTCGCGGCCTGGGCGGCGGTGGCTCCGGCGTTCCGGGTGAGAGACATGGCGCCTCAATCTCCCGATGCGAAGATTTCCAAACGTCGGCCACCGCCGCCCGGCGCGGGTCAGCTGTTCGGGTCGCGCGCCACCCGGATGACGACCTGCTGGTCGGTGACGCTGTCCAGGGTCACCGAGAAGCCACCGGCCTGGGCGGCCTGCTGGCCGACGGTGAGCGAGAGCTGCTCGCCGGCCACCTCCACGGTGACCTGGTCGCCCTCGGCCCCGACCAGCTTCGCCTCGACGCCGAGGATGGTGGCGCTCGCCTCGACGCCGCGGTCGAAGGTGACCGTGCAGGCGTCCAGCCCGCAGTCGGTGGAGGCGTTCTCCGAACTGCAGCCGGCCAGCAGCGCGGCGCCGAGGGCGAGGCCGGCGAGCAGGCCGGCGGCCCGGCGGATGGGGGTCAGCGAGGGGGAAACGCGTCGGTTCGTCACCCGGCCAAGGGTACGAGACGACGGCCACACCGCCACCCACCGGTGATCGTCCCGGGGCGGGTTAGGGTCCCGGCATGCCCTTCGACATCGCCCGCGCCCGGGCCGCCTACCCCGCCCTGACCGAGGGTTTCGTCCACTTCGACGGCGCCGGCGGCACCCAGACCGCCCGGCCGGTGATCGAGGCGGTCACCGCCGCGATGACCGCCGCCACCGGCAACCGGAGCACCGCGTTCGTGCCGGGCCGGCGGTCGCTGGACCTGGTCGCCGCGGCCCGCGCCGCGGTGGCCGACCTGCTCGGCGCGGAACCGGGCGGCGTGGTGCTCGGGCCGAGCGCCACGGCGCTGACGTACACCCTGGCCCGGACGCTCGGTGCGGGCTGGCGGCCCGGCGACGAGGTGGTGGTCTCCCGGCTGGACCACGACGCCAACGTCCGGCCGTGGGTGCAGGCGGCCGAGGCCGCCGGGGCGACGGTGCGCTGGGCCGAGTTCGACCCGGCGACCGGCGAACTGCCCGCCGGCCAGTACGCCGACCTGGTCACCGAGCGCACCCGGCTGGTCGCGGTGACCGCCGGCAGCAACGCCATCGGCACCGCGCCGGACGTGGCGGCGATCGCCAAGACCGCGCACGCGGCCGGGGCGCTGGTCTGCGTGGACGGGGTGCACGCGGTGCCGCACGGCCCAACCGACCTGGCCTCGCTCGGCGCGGACTTCCTGGTGACCAGCGCGTACAAGTGGTCCGGGCCGCACCTGGCCGCGATGGCCGCCGACCCGGCCCGGTGGGCGGCCCTGCGCCCGGCGAAGCTGCTCCCCTCCTCCGACGCCGTCCCGGACCGGTTCGAGTACGGCACCCCGAGCTTCCCGCTGCTGGCCGGGGTGGTCGCGGCGGTGGACCACCTGGCCACCCTCGACCCCACCGCGACGGGCAGCCGGCGGGACCGGATCCGGGCCGGGCTGGCCGCCGCCCAGGCGCACGAGGAGGCGGTCTTCGAACGGCTGCTCGCCGGGCTGACCGCCCGCCCCTTCGTCACCGTCTACGGCTCGCCGGCCCGGCGCTGCCCCACGGTGTCGTTCCGGGTGGCCGGCTCCACGCCGGCGCAGACCGCGGCGGCGCTGGGCGCGGCGGGCGTCTGCCTCTCCTCCGGCGACTACTACGCCTACGAGTACTTCCAGGCCATGGGCCTGCGGGACAGCGGCGGAGCGGTCCGGGCCAGCGTCTACCACTACAACACGGTCGAGGAGGTGGACCGCTTGCTGGCCGAACTGGACCGGCTGGCCGCCGCCGGGGTGAGAATGACCCGGTGAGCTTCCTGGTCGAGGACAACCCCGCGAAGCACCGCTTCGAGATCCTGGTCGACGACGCGCTGGCCGGGTTCACCGCGTACGAGCCGCGCGGGGAGGTGCTGGTCTTCACGCACACCGAGGTGGACGACCGCTACCGGAACATGGGGGTGGGCTCGGCGCTGGTCAAGGGCACCCTGGACCAGATCCGCGAGCGCGGCGGCCGGATCGAGACGGAGTGCCGCTTCATGGCCTCGTTCATCCAGCGCCACCCCGACTACGCCGACCTGGTGATCGCCGGGTCCTGACCGGGCGGGCGCCGACCCGGCCCCCGCCCGGGGTCGGGTCAGCGGGCGCCGGCGAGCAGTTCGGCGGCGGCGACGGCGGCGGCCCGGGTCGCGCCGTGGGTGGCCACGTGCACCGCGCCCGTGACCAGTTCGGGCACGCCCAGCTCGACCACCACCGCGTCCGGGCGGGTGGCCAGGGCGCGGGACACCGCGTCCCGCATCCAGTCGTGCCGGTGCAGGTCCCGGACCACCAGCACCAGCGGGCGGCCGGCCGTGCCGGCCGACGGGTCGGCGGGGACCTCCTCGCGGGCGTACCGCGCCGTGGTGGTGCCGGGCGCCAGGTCGGCCAGCGGCGCGGCGATGCCCCACGGGGTCTCGTCGCCGATGGCCATGTTGTGCGGCGGGGCGAACTCCACCACGTGCGCCGGGCCGGCCAGCGGCAGCAGCCCGCCCGTGGTGGCGACCACCCGCAGCGCCCGGCGGGCGGCGGCCAGCCCGATCGCCGGTCCGGCGGCCGGCCCGGGCGGCGACCGTCCAGGCGGCCAGCTGCCCCACCCGCTTCGCCGCCTCGGCCAACCGCTCCTCCGGCAGCTCACCGGCGACCACCGCGGCCGCGATGGCGTCCCGCAGCTCGCGGGCGTCGGCCTCGGTGGCCCGCTCCCCGCCCACGCAGATCGCGTCCGCCCCGGCGGCGAGCGCGCGGACCGCCGCACCGGCGAAGCCGTAGCGGTCGGCGACCGCCCCCATCTCCACGGCGTCGGTCACCACCACGCCACCGAACCCCAGCTCCTCGCGGAGCAGGCGGCCCAGGATGCGCGGGCTGAGGGTGGCCGGCAGCTCCGGGTCCAGCGCCGGCACCAGCAGGTGCCCGGTCATCACCGCCTGCGCCCCGGCGGTCACCGCGGCCCGGAACGGGGCCAGCTCGACCGCGTCCAGCCGGGCCCGGTCGCCGCCGATGCGGGGCAGGTCGTGGTGGGAGTCGACCCGGGTGTCGCCGTGCCCGGGGAAGTGCTTGGCGCAGGCGGCCACGCCGCCGGCCTGCAGGCCGCGGACCCAGGCGGCGGTGTGCCGGGCGACCAGGGCCGGGTCGGCGCCGAACGAGCGGACCCCGATCACCGGGTTCGCCGGGTTCGAGTTGACGTCGGCGTCCGGGGCGTAGTTCAGCGTGACGCCCACCGCGGCCAGCTCGGCGCCCAGGTCCCGGGCCACCTCCTCGGTCAGCGCCGGATCGTCGACCGCGCCGAGGGCGAAGTTGCCCGGCCGGGAGCTGCCGCGGGCGGACTCGATCCGGGTGACGTCCCCGGCCTCCTCGTCGATGGCCACGATCACGTCGGGCCGCTCGGCGCGGAGGTTCGCGGTCAGCGCGGCGACCTGCTCGTGGTCGACGACGTTGCGAGCGAAGAGGACCACCGACCCGAGGCCCTCGCCGAGCCAGCGGCAGACCCACGGCGGCGGTGTGGTGCCGACGAAGCCCGGCTGCAGGACGGCGGCGGCCAGCGCCGCCAGGTCTCCGGTCGCTCCCACGATCCGCTCGCTCATGCGCTGTCGTACCCCCGTCTTCCCCACAGGCCGCCGCCCCGGCGGTGCTGACATGGTCACACCGCGTCCCGAAATAGTCAACAATCCTTACTGTTAGCGGCTGGCACCCCCGGGCGGCCCGTGGGAGAGTGCGAGCATGCATCCCGCGCTGCTCGCCGACGCCACCAGCGCCGCGGACATCCCCGGCGTACGCCTGCTCGGCCTGGTGGTCGGCGGCCTGTTCCTGCTGATCGCCATCCGCGCGATGTTCCGCCGCTAGCCGCCGCGTTCGGATCCGCTTCCCCGGGGTAGGGCTGTCGTTGTCCGTGCGTGCGCCCGGCACCCGGACGCGGCGAGGGGGAACGATGAGGATCGGCTATTTCCTGTCCAGCGAGGAGTACACCCCGGCGGAGCTGCTCGAGCAGGCGCGCGGCGCCGAGCGGGCCGGCTTCGAGGCACTGTGGATCTCCGACCACTACCACCCCTGGGTCGACGCGCAGGGCCAGAGCCCGTTCGTCTGGTCGACCATCGGGGCGCTCAGCCAGGTCTGCCGGCTGCCGGTGACCACGGCCGTCACCTGCCCGACCGTCCGCATCCACCCCGCGGTCATCGCCCAGGCCGCGGCGACCAGCGCGGTGCTGCACTCCGGGCGGTTCGTGCTCGGTGTGGGCACCGGCGAGGCGCTGAACGAGCACATCTTCGGCGACCCGTGGCCGCAGGCCGACGTCCGGATGGAGATGCTGGAGGAGGCGGTCGAGGTGATCCGGAAGCTGTGGACCGGCGACTTCGTCAACCACCACGGCCGCCACTACACGGTGGAGCACGCCCGGATCTACACCCGGCCCGACACTCCCCCGCCGATCTACGTCTCCGGGTTCGGCCCGAAGTCGATCGAGCTGGCCGCCCGGATCGGCGACGGCTACATCAACACCAGGCCCGACGCCGACATGGTCCGCCGGTTCCGCGACTCCGGCGGCGGCGACAAGCCCTGCCAGGCCGGGTTCAAGGCCGCGTACGCCGACAGCGAGGACGAGGGCGCGCGGATCGCGTACGAGCGGTGGCCCAACGCCGGCGTACCGGGCGAGCTGTCCCAGGTGCTCCCGTCGCCGCGCCACTTCGAGCAGGCCGCGCAGCTGGTCAAGCCGGAGATGATGAAGGAGTCGTTCGTCTGCGGCAGGGACGCCGACGCCCACCTGGAGATGATCGACAAGTACGCCAAGGCCGGCTTCGACGAGATCTACGTGGCCAACACCGGCCCGCACTGGCAGGGCCTGTTCGACCTCTACGAGCGCGAGGTGCTGCCCCGGCTGCGCTGAGCCGGGCCGGCCGGTTTCGGCGGTGATCGCCAGGGGTACCTGCGGCCACTGATGAGACTGACCACGCACTCCACGACCCTGCGCCGCGCGGCCAGGAGCCTCTTCGGCTGGACCGCCCTCCGGCCCAACCAGCTGGCCGCCATGCGGGCGGTCATGAAGCGCCGCGACGCCCTGGTGGTGCTCCCCACCGGCGCCGGCAAGTCGGCGATCTACCAGATCCCGGCCAGCCTGATCCCCGGCCCGACGGTGGTCATCTCCCCACTGCTCGCCCTCCAGCAGGACCAGATCGCCGCGCTCAACGAGCGGCAACGGCCCGAGCTGCGGGCGGTCCGGATCAGCTCGGACGAGACCGCGGCCCAGCAGGCCGAGGCGATCGAGGAGATCCGGGCGGGCCGGGCCGAGTTCCTGTTCATCACCCCGGAGGCGCTGAGCAACCCGGACCGGCTTGCCGAGGTCCGGGCGCTCGAGCCGGCGCTGGTCGCGATCGACGAGGCGCACTGCATCTCCGCCTGGGGGCACGACTTCCGCCCGGACTACCTGGCGCTCGGCCACCTGATCGAGGGCATCGGCCGGCCACCGGTGGTGGCGCTGACCGCCACCGCCTCCCCGCCGGTCCGCGACGACATCGTCGCCCGGCTGCGGCTCCGCGACCCCGAGGTGGTGGTGTCCGGGCTGGACCGGCCCAACCTCTTCCTCGAGGTGGCGCACTGCCCCACCGACGACTACCGGTGGCGGCGGCTGGTCGCGCTGCTCCGCGACGACGAGCGGCCCGGCATCATCTACGTGCCGACCCGGCGGGCGGCCGAGGAACTGGCCCGGCGGCTCACCGACGCCGGCTTCCCGGCGCAGCACTACCACGGCGGGATGCCGACCGGCGCCCGCAACGACCTGCACGAGGCGTTCCTCGCCGACCAGGTGCCGATCATGGTGGCCACCTCGGCGTTCGGCATGGGCATCGACAAGCCGAACATCGCCTGGGTGGTGCACATGGCGCTGCCGGACTCGCCGGACAGCTACTTCCAGGAGATCGGCCGGGCCGGCCGGGACGGCGCGCCCGCCCGGGTGCTGCTGCTCTGGCGCGCCGAGGACGTCGGTCTCCAGCGTTACTTCAGCGGCGGCCTGCCCGACGAGAAGGAACTGGCGGAACTCGCCGCCCTGCTGCGCAAGCAGGCCCGGACCAAGAAGGAGCTGCGCGAGCTGACCGGCCTCGGGCCACGCAAGCTCGGCCAGTACCTCTCCCTGCTGGAGCAGGTGGGCGGCGCCGAGCCGCGCGCCCGGCAGCACGTCGCGGCGCCCCGGTACGCGCCGGCCGCCGCCGAGTCCGGCCGGGCCGCGCTCGCCGAGGCGGAGCGGCAGCAGACCGTGACCCGGTCGCGCACCGACATGATGCGCGCCTTCGCGGAGACCACCGGCTGCCGGGGGCAGGCGCTGCTGGCCTACTTCGGCGAGCAGATGAGCGAGGTCTGCGGGCACTGCGACAACTGCCACGCCGGCACGAGCGTCGCCGGCAACGGCGCGGTCGGGCCGTTCCCGGTGCACAGCCAGGTGCGGCACCCGGAGTGGGGCGCCGGCCTGGTGCTCAGCTACGAGGAGGACCGGATGACGGTGCTCTTCGACGAGGTGGGCTACAAGACGCTGTCCGTCCGCGTGGTGTCCGAACAGGGCCTGCTGAAGCTGGACTAGCCTGACCCGGGCACCGCGGGAGTGGTGCCCGTCGACAAATGACGACCACGGCGAAAGGGGCTTGATCGTGATCGAGCAGCCGGCGTACACCGGGTTCGGTTTCTCCGACGAGGAGTGGGGGCTGCTGGTCGGGCTGCCGCAGGCGGTCCTGACCGCGGCGGCCGCCGCCGAGTCCGACGGCACCCGGCGCACCATGGCCGAGAACGCCGCCGGGCTGGAGACCATCGCCGCGGGCCGCGAGTCGGCCAGCCCGCTGGTGGCCGCCGTCGCCGGGGAGGTCGTGGTCCGGGTGGGTGACCCGGAGACCGGCGCGGAGCTGCCGGTCCTCACCCCGGACGACCCGCAGGCGATGATCGAGGATGTCCTCGCCCGGGCCGGGCAGGCCTCGGCGCTGCTGGCCGGCAAGATCGACGAGGGCCAGGCCGGCGCCTACCGGCACTGGCTGGTGGAGATCGCCGAGCAGGTGGTCGGCGCGGCCTCCACCGGCGGCATCCTGGGCCTCGGCGGCGACGCGGTGAGCGACTCGGAGCGGCGCTTCCGCGACCGGCTCGCGCACGTGCTCAACGACTGACCGGACTGTTAACAGAAGATTCAACGCCCGTCAATGACGGAAATGTCACGCCCCACGGGTGCCAACTCCCGGCCTCGTGGGGCGTCCTGCTCCATGAGGCATCCTGCCTCATGGAGCGTGGAAACACCGGGGGTCGTGCATGGACACAGAGCTGAAGCGGCAGATCTTCGACACGGAGCAGGTGCCCGCCGCCGACCGCTTCGGGCTGTGGCTGGACATGCTCGCCCACACGCCCGGGCTCATGCGGGTCCGCACCGAGCACGCCGACAACTTCCTGGCGCGGGCGGAGTTCCTCGACCTGGGTCCGATCCAACTCATCCGCCACCGCTACCCGTCGCTGGACGGGATCCGCACCCGGAAGCTCATCCAGCGCTCCGACGCAGACTACTACGTGCTCGCGCTGACCCTCACCGGCAGCAGCATGGCGGACCAGGACGGGCAGCGCGGCGTCTGCCGCCCCGGTGACTTCACCTTCTACGACTGCGCCCGCCCGCAGGAACTCAGCCACTACGGCGACGACGACGGGCGCCAGCCGGCCCATTCGCTGGTGGCCTTCATCCCGTACGAAGCGCTGCCGCTGGCCCACCGCCGACTCGCCCCGCTGTTCGCCGGCCGGATGTCCGGCACCGAGGGGGTCGGGGCACTGCTCGCCGACTACCTCATCCGGCTCACCGGCCATCCCGAGCAGTACCACGCGGCGGACGCGGAGCGGCTGGCCGGCGTCGGGCTCGACCTGGTCTCCACCATGCTGGGCCGGCACCTGGTCTCCGAGGACGCGGTGCCCACCGAGGTGCGGCGGCGGGCCCTGCTGGCCCAGGTGCGCTCGCACGTGCGCCAGCACCTCGGCGACGCCGCGCTGAGCCCGCAGTCGATCGCCGACGCGCACCACCTCTCGGTCCGGTCGCTGCACCGGATCTTCGAGGCCGAGGAGACCACGGTGGCGGCGTACATCCGGGACGAGCGGCTGGAGCGGTGCCGCCGGGACCTCGCCGACCCGGCGCTGGCCGACCGGCCGATCCAGCTCATCGCCGGCCGCTGGGGTTTCCGGGACAAGGCCCACTTCAGCCGGGCGTTCCGGTCCGCGTACGGGGAGACCCCGCAGGCGTACCGGGCGCGCCACCTGGACCCGGCACGGATCGTCAACAGCACGGCATCCGCAATCAACTCGGCGGGGACATACTGAACGCGGGCCGGCAGCCGGGCGACCGGCGCGGCCCACTGGTATCGGGGGGCCGTGGCGCGGCGCCCGCGGCGACTCCGCCGCGGGCGGCCGCCCGGTAACGGCATCGCCCCCGACTGCCGCACCGGTTTCCGGCCCCGCCGTGCTTCCCCCCAGGACTGACGACGGGGCCGGTCAGGCCGCCTCCTCCTCCAGCAGCACGAGCACGGCCTTCTCCACCGCCTCGCGCGGCATGTCCGGCTCCACCGGGGCCAGCACCCCGTCGTGGTAGAGGTCGACCACCCGCGGATCCACGTAGGACGTCCGGGCCACCGTGGGGGTGTTGCCGAGCAGCTCGGCGACCGAGCGCATCACCGCCGCCACCGCCCGCCGGCGGGCCGTCGTGGAGCGCTGCGGGCCGACCGTGGCCAGCTCGGTGGCGGCCAGCACGGTGGCGTGCCAGGTGCGGAAGTCCTTGGCGGTCATCTCCCCGCCACTGGCGTCGCGCAGGTAGTCGTTGACCTCGTCGCTGCGCACGTCGCGCCAGGCCCGGCCGTCCCAGTAGCCGAACAGGCGCTCCTCGGCCCGCCGCCGGCGGCGCAGGTTGGTCAGCACCCGGCACAGCTCCGGGTCCTCGATCCGGCGGACCTGCTCGATGCCGCCCTTGGCGGGGAACTCGAAGACCACGCAGCCGCTCCGCGAGCGGGCGTGCTCGGGGCGCAGGGTGGAGACGCCGAAGGTGGCGTCCTCGCCGGTGGCGTACTGGTCGCTGCCGACCCGGAACGTGCCCATGTCCAGCAGCCGGGCGACGGTGGCCAGGACCCGCTCCCGCCGCAGGCCGCGCAGCGCCAGGTCGTGCCCGACCCGGTCGCGCAGCACGGGCAGCCGGTGGGCCACCTCCAGCACGTGGTCGAACTTGGCCTCGTCCCGCTTCTCCCGCCACGTCGGGTGGTAGAGGTACTGCTTGCGCCCGGCCGCGTCGATGCCCGTGGCCTGGATGTGCCCGTTCGGGTACGGCGAGATCCACACGTCCTGCCAGGCCGGCGGGATGACCAGCTCGCGCAACCGGGCCAGCTGGTCGGGATCGCGCACCGGCTCGCCCTTCGGGTCGACGAAGAGCCAGCCCTTGCCGCGCCGCCGGCGCCCGTACCCCGGCCGGCCCGGATCGCTACGCCGCAACCGCACCGGACACCCGCACCGCCCGCTCCGCCTCGTCCACGGCGGCCACCACCTCGTCGACCTCGATGCCCGTCAACGTCGGGTGGGTTCCTACCCCACCGGAACCGGCCCAATCCCGGTCGATGTCGTCGCGGTCGGTGGCCCCGAGCACCCGGTGCCGGGGCCGGTCCGGCGGCGGGCCCCAGTGCGCCGGCGGCACCGGCCCGAAGAGCACCACCGAGGCGGTGCCGTAGCCGGTGGCCAGGTGGGCCACCCCGGTGTCCCCGCTGACCACCAGCCGGGCGTCGGCCACCAGCGCGGCCAGCTCGGCCAGGCCGGTCCGGCCGGCGAGCACCGCGTCCGGCGGCAGCCCGGCGTCCCGGGCCACCCGGGCGGCCAGGTCCCGCTCGTCGGCCGAGCCGGTGAGCACCACCCGGTGTCCCCGGGCGGTGAGGGTCCGTGCGAGCGCGGCGAAGCGGCCCGCCGGCCAGCGCTTCGCGGGGATCTTGCTGCCGGGGTGCAGCACCGTGGCCCCGGCCGGAACCGCGGCGGCGGGCGGGCGGCGCAGCGCCAGGTCGCCGGGGTCGGCCGGAAGGCCGTACCAGTGCAGCAGCCGGCACCAGCGGCGCACCTCGTGCGCGTCGTCGTCCCAGGCCGGGCCGTCGAGGTGCCCGGCCTCGGCGTTGCGGTGGGCGAGCAGCCGGCCCGGCCGGGTGGCGGCGAGCATCCGGTGCGACTCGGGGCCCCGCCCGTGCAGGTTGACCGCCACCTCCGGCGGCCGGCCGGCCCACGGCGGCCGGTCGGCCAGCCCGGGGGTGGGCAGCACCCGGTCGACCGCCCCGGTCAGCTCGGCCAGCGGCGCCAGCCAGGCCGGCGCGGCGAGCACCAGCTCGCGGCCCGGGAGGCCGGCGCGCAGGCCGCGCAGCGCCGGGACGGCGGTGGCCAGGTCGCCGACCCCGAGCGCCCGCAGCACCAGGATCACGGGTACGAGGACTCCTGCTCGGCGCAGACCACCATCTCGCGTACGGCGCAGCCGGCCGGCTGGGAGAGGGCGAACATCACCGCCGCGGCGGTGTCGGCCGGCTCGTTGAGCACGGCGTCCGGGCCGGGGCGGTACTGGGCGTCCCGCTGGTCGAAGAAGGCGGTCCGCATGCCGCCGGGGATGAGCAGGGTGACCCCGACCGCGCCGGCCAGTTCGGCGGCGAGCGCCCGGGTGAAGCCCACCACCCCGAACTTCGCCGCGCAGTACGCGGTCGCGTCGCTGACCGCCTTCACGCCGAGTGTGGAGGCGATGGTGACGATGCTGCCCCGGGACGCCTCCAGGAAGGGCAGCGCGGCCCGGATCACCGCGGCGGTGGCGAGCAGGTCCACGGTGACGATCCGTTCCCAGGTCTCCGCCGGCACGTCGATCAGCTTCCCCGGCACGTCCATGCCGGCCGCGGTGACCACGGCGTCCAGCCCGCCGGAGCGTTCCGCGAGCTGCCGGGTGGCGGCCTCCGCTGCCCGGGTGTCGGCCAGGTCGCACTCGACCCAGGGCACCCCGTCGGCGGGCCGCTGCCGGTCCAGCACCAGGGGACGGCCACCGGCCCGGGCCACCGCGGTGACCACCGCCGCGCCGAGCCCGCTCGACCCGCCGGTCACCAGGACGGTGGGACCGGCCCCGGGTGGACTACTGCTCATCGTGCTCCCTCCGCCGTGGACCGGACGACCGCCGGGACCGCCGCGGCGGGCCAGCCCGCCGTGCCGCGCCCGGCCCGGGCCGCCGCGATCATGTCGGTGGTCGACCGGCCGTCGAGGTACGGCACGACCACCGTGTGCCCGCCCCACCGGGCCAGGATCTCCGCCTCGGGCAGCGTCTCCGCGCCGCCGCCGCTGGCGTAGTCGCCGCCCTTCACCCAGATGTCCGGGCGCAGCCAGGACAGCGCCGCGTGCGGGGTCGGCTCGTCGAAGATCAGCACCGCGTCGACGCAGCCCAGCGCGGCGAGCAGCCGGCCGCGGTCGCCTTGCGGCACGACCGGGCGCTCCGGGCCCTTCAGCCCGGCCACGCTGGCGTCGGAGTTGAGGCAGACCACGAGGCAGTCGCCGAGCTGCCGGGCGGCCTGGAGGGTGGCCACGTGCCCGGCGTGCAACAGGTCGAAGCAGCCGCCGGTGGCCACGACGGTGCCGCCGGCCGCGCGTACCCGGGCCACCACCTCGCCGGCCGCGGCGGCGCCGATCCGGTCCCCGCCGCCGATGACCACCGCCGGGGCGGCGGTCCGGACCGGGTCGGGCAGCGCGGTGGCCACTCCCCCGCCGGCCACGTACGCGGACGCCTCGGCGACCGCCTCCTGCACCGCCTCGGAGACCAGCGCGCCCCGGGCCAGGGCCAGGGTGGCCGCGGCGGCGAACCGGTCTCCCGCACCGCAGGTGTCCCCCTCGGCGGCCGGGGCCGGCACCACCAGCGGGGTGGAGCCGGCGTGGCAGAGCAGCGCGCCGTCCCCGCCCAGGGTCACCGCCACCGCGCCGGCCTGCCAGCGCCGGCGCAGCGCCTGGGCGCTCCGGGACGCGGTGACCAGCCGGGACGCGCCCGGCGGCGATTTCGCCAGCTCGCGCGCCTCGGACTCGTTCGGGGTGGCCAGGCTCACCCCGGGCACCGCGGCCGGGCCGCGCGGGTGGGGGTCCCAGACCACCGGCGCCCGGGTCGCGGCCAGCGCGGCCCGCAGCGCCGGCTGCCGGGCGACGCCCCGGCCGTAGTCGCTGACCAGCACGGCGGAGGCGGTGGCGAGCAGCCGCAGCACGGCCTCGCTCGGCTCGCCCGGATCGCCGGCCGGCCCGCCCCGGTCGTGGCGCAGCAACACCCGGCCGCGGGCCCGCAGCCGGATCTTCTCCGGGGTCGCCCCGGCCAGCGGCAGCGCGTACAGCTGCACGCCGGCGGCGGCGAGCAGGGTGCCGAGCCGGGCCCCGCCGGCGTCGTCGGCGACCGCGGTCACCAGCGCGACCTCGGCGCCCTGCGCGGCGGCGAAGACGGCGGCGAGGCCGGCGCCGCCGGGTCGGTCGGCGTGCGTGGTCTCCTCGAGCACCGGCACCGGGGAGTCCGGGCAGAGCCGGTTCACCACCCCCTCGACGTCCCGGTCCAGCAGCGTGTCACCGAGCACCACCACGGGTCCCGTCATGCTCGACCTCCTCATCGCGCCTGCACCTTCCCGTCCGGACCGTCGCCGAGCACCACCTCGACGCCGGCCCGCACCGTGTCGGCCGGCGTCCGCTCCGCGGCGTGGGCGGCGAGGGCCGCGGGCAGCGCCCGGTCGACGTACTCGCACAGCACGTGGGTCGCGACCAGGTGCAGCTCCTGCACCACCTGGCTGTCCGGCGAGTCGATGGCGAGGGTCTCCTGGCAGGACCCGGCGAGCGGGTTGGGGGCGGGGCCGGTGAAGGCCCAGCAGCGCAGGCCGGTGTCGTGGCCGGCGCGGGCGGCGGTGAGGAGGTTGGTGCTGGTGCCGCTTGTGGACATGAGCAGGAGGATGTCGTCGGGTCGGCCGTGGGCGCGGACCTGGCGGGCGAAGACCTCGTCGTAGCCGTAGTCGTTGCCGATGGCGGTGAGGGCGGAGGTCTCGGCGTGCAGGGCGATGGCGGAGAGGGGTTCGCGGTCGTCGCGGAGTTTGCCGACGAGTTCGGCGGTGAGGTGTTGGGCCTCGGCGGCGCTGCCGCCGTTGCCGGCCACCAGCAGCCGCCCACCGGCGGCCAGCCGGTGCGCCAGCTCCCCGCCCCAGCGGGCCAGCAGCTGCTCCGCGTCGCGCAGCGGCAGCAGCGCGGCGGCCAGCCGGGTCAGGTGGTCCTCCAGGACCGTCCCCCCGACGGCCGGCGTGGCCGCCATCAGGCGACCACCCGGGTGGGCCGGCGCACGGTGGCCACCTCGGCGTACAGGTCCGCGAGCCGGTCGGCCGTGGTGGACCAGGAGTAGCGGGTGCGGGCCCGTTCCAGGGCGGCGGTGGCGTAGGCGAACCGGCGGATCCGGTCGCCGAGCAGCCCGCGGATCGCCGCGCCGAGGGCCGCCGGGTCGCGGGCGGGCACCAGGTCGCCGGTCCGGCCGGGCACCACCGTGTCGATCAGCCCGCCGACGGCGGTGCCGATCACCGGTACGCCGCACGCCATCGCCTCCAGCGGAGTGAGCCCGAACGGCTCGTACCAGGGGGCGGCGACCAGCACGTCGGCCGACCGGTACCAGCGCCCCATCTCCTCCCGGGGCACCGCCCCGATCAGCTTCACCCGGTCGGCGATCCCGCAGGACTCGGCGAGCGCCCGCAGCCGCAGCGCGTACGGGTCGGTCTCCAGCAACCCGGCCGGCGGGCCGCCGACCACCACGCACTCGGCGTCCGGCACCAGCGCGGTGGCCCGGATGACGTCCTGGAAGCCCTTGCGCTCGACCAGCCGCCCGACGGTGAGGATGCGGGGCCGCGCGCCGTCCCGCGCGGCGACCGGGCCGAGCGGGGCGAAGGTGGACAGGTTCACCCCGGACGGCACGACGGTCATCCGGGACCGGGGCACCCCCATCCGGACCAGCTCGGCGACCTCGTCCTGGCACTGGGCGACCACCCGGTCCACGGCGCGGCCCAGCCGGCGCTCGTGCGCGACCCGGCCCGGTGGGCTGGTGTCCTGGGCGCCCTGGTGGCGGCGCTTGACCGTGCCGAGCGCGTGGTACGTCTGCACCACCGGCACCCCGGTGCGCCGCGCGGCGGCCAGCCCGGCCAGCCCACTCATCCAGAAGTGCGCGTGCACCACCTCGGGCTGCCAGTCCCCGGTGCGCCACCGGTCGGCCAGCCACTCACCGAACGCCGGCATGTACGGCAGCAGGTCGTCCTTGGCCACCGGCTCGGCCGGCCCGGCCGGCACGTGCACCACCTGGTACCCGTCCGGGGTGCGGACCGTCACCGGCAGGTCCACCGCGTCCAGCCGGGTGTGCACCCGGACGTCGTGACCGGCGGCCGCGAGCGCGGCGGAGAGCTCCGCGACATGCGTGTTCTGGCCGCCGGCGTCCTCGCCGCCGAGGACGGCGAGCGGGCTGGCGTGCTCCGAGATCATCGCGATGCGCATACTTCCTCCTCCAGCAGCCGGTCCCAGTCGGCGAGGAAACGCTCCAGGCCGTAGCGGTTCCGGGCGGCGGTCCGGGCCGCGGCGCCCGCCAGGCGGGCCGCCACCGGGTCGTCCAGCAGGCCCCGGGCCGCCTCGACCAGCACGTCGACCCGGGTGGAGAGGGCGCCGGCGGCCGGCGGCACCGCCTCCACGGCCTCGGTGGTGGCCAGCGCGACCACCGGCATCCCCATGGTCATGGCCTCGACCAGGCTCAGCCCGAGCGAGGTCCACCGGCACAGGTGCAGGTACGCCCGCCGCTTCGCCAGCTCGGCGTGCATGGCGTGCTGCGGCACGTCGTCGTGGCTGGTGAGCCGGTCCGCGGGCAGGCCCAGGTGGTCGGCGAGCCCGGCCACCTTCATGCCGTAGACGTCCAGCGGGGCGAGTTCGGCGAAGCGGGTCAGCAGGTCGGTGCCGGTGACCCGCCAACGGCGGACCGGCTCGTTGATGACGACGGCGAGCCGGTCCAGCTCGCCGGTCCACTCGACGGCCGGGGCGACCACCCCGTGCTCGACGACCGCGGTGCGGGTGCCGCCGTTGTCCCAGAACAGCTCGTTGAAGTGGGTGACGTGGGTGAGCAGCAGGTCGTCCCGGTCGGCCATCGGGTGCCGGTTGTTCGGCACGTCGCCCTTCGGGGTGTTGTGTTCGACGTAGACGGCCGGCACGTCCCGGCCCACCCGCCGGCCCAGCCACTCGCAGGCCAGGTCGAACTCCTCGGGTCGCTGGAGCAGCACCACGTCCACGTCGGCCCGGCGCAGCTCCTGCGGGGTCACCTCGACGGCGCTGTCCGGCCACGGATAGGTCCGCGCCCGGCCCAGCCCGTACGCGCCCCGGTCCGGGGTGACCGGCACCAGGTAGCGGTGCTTGCCGTGCACGAACGACGTGGTCCAGGACCCGTGCACGTGCCACACCAGGACGTTCATCCGACCACCTCGCCGGGGACGGTGACCAGCGGCTCGGGCGCGCCGGCGGGCACCCCGAGCAGCCGCAGGGCCTCCAGCACCCGGCCCGGCTCGACGGCGGACAGGCAGGGGTGGCCCGGGACCGGGCAGCGCACGGCCCGGGTGTCCCGGCAGGCCGCCGCGGCGTCGCCCAGCCGCACGGTGGGCACCCGGTAGGGCCCCCACTGCCCGAACGGGACGGTCGGGGCGAAGAGGCTGACCACCGGCACGCCGAGCGCCGCCGCCAGGTGCGCCGGCCCGGTGTTGCCGACCACCAGCGCGCCGGCCCGGGCGACCACCGCGGCCAGCTCGCCGAGGCCGGTACGCCCACCCAGGTCGAGGCCTCCCGCGGCGGCGACCTGGGCGGTCAGCTCCCGCTCGTCGGGCCCGCCGGTGACCACCACCCGGTAGCCCGCGGCGCTGAGCACCCGGACGATCCGGGTGGCCAGCTCGAACGGGCAGGCCCGGGTCTCCACCGAGGAACCCGGGTGCAGCACCACGTAGCCCGGCTCGCCGGCGGCGGCCGGGGCGGGCGGCAGCCGGTCGGCGCGCAGGCGCAGCCCCGGCTCGTCCCCGGCGGGCAGCGCGAAGCCGGCCGCCGCGGCCAGCGACAGCGCCCGCTCCGGCTCCGGCACTCCGACGGGGACCCGGTGTCGGACGTCGAGCAGGGCACCCGGGTAGTCGTCGCTGATCGCGCTGATCCGCGGCACCCCGGCCATCCGCAGCAGCAGCGCCAGCGGCAGCGCCGACTGGTGGAAGGAGGTGAAGACGACCGCCTCGTCCGCCCCGACGGCGGCGAGCCGGTCGACCAGGGTGCGCATCGCGGCCGGGTCGACCGGCGGGGCGGGGGCGTCGATCCAGGGCAGCGGCCACTCGATGATCTCGTCGACGCCGGGCAGCAGCTCGGCCGCCGCCCGGCCGCGTGGCCCGCAGAGCAGCACCACCCGTTCCGCCCCGGCCGCCACCGCGCGGATTCCGGGGCCGGTGACCAGCACGTCGCCGGCCGCGTCGCTGCGTGCCACCAGCACGGTGCCCCGCCGGGGCGCCGGCTCCGGGGCGGCGGCCAGCCGCATCCGGGCGAGGATGGTGGCGACCGCGTCCGGCAGGTCGGCGGCGACGGTCGGCGCGGCGGCCACCTCGGCGGCCCGGGTGGCCGGCGTGGGCACCAGGATGCCGGCGGCGCCGGCCGCCGCGGCGGCGGCCGTGTCGGCGCCGATGTCGCCGACCAGGACGCAGCGGGTCGGCGTGGTGCCGAGCGCCCGGGCGGCGGCGTGCACCAGACCGGGGGCCGGCTTGCGGCAGGCGCAGCGGTCCGGCTCGCCGTGCGGGCAGATCTGCCAGCTGTCGAAGGGCCCGAGCAGCTCCTCCACCCGGGCGTTCACCCGGCGCAGGTCGTCGGCCGTGAAGCAGCCCCGGGCCAGGCCGGACTGGTTGCTCACCACGGCGAGGCGCAACCCGGCCGCGCGGAGCCGGTCCAGCGCCTCCCGGGCGCCGGGCACCGGACGCACCTTCTCCGGGTCGCCGTTGTAGGGCACGTCCTCGATCAGCGTGCCGTCGCGGTCCAGCAGCACCGCGTCGTAGAGGCCGGACGGGAACCGGTCAGCACCCGAGTCAACCCGGGCTGACCTGCACTGATCCCGCTCGTGGTCCCGTCGCACGGGCGGCGGGTTCCCGACCCCCCGAGGAGTAAACATCAACTTCGGCGGAGCCGCCTCCGCCGGTGCCGCACGGCCGGTCCGCACCCCTGCTCCCGCCGGCCCGGTCCGGCGTTACCCGCCGCCGGAGAGAAGCTAACCCGGCCGCCGTTAGCGGCGGTCCGGGCGGGGGTATGGGATTGCGGTGGCGATTGTGGAGAAAGTGATCGACGCGTCCCCCCAGCAGGTGTTCGACGTGCTCGCCGACGGGTGGACGTACAGCGACTGGGTGGTGGGCACGGTGCACGTCCGGGACGTGGACGACACCTGGCCCCGGGTGGGCAGCCAACTGCACCACAAGGCCGGCCCGTGGCCGTTCTCGCTCCAGGACACCTCCACCGTGCTGGAGTGCGACGCCCCGCACAAGTTCGTGGTGCGGGCCGGGCTGTGGCCGGCCGGCGAGGCGGTCGTGGTGTTCCGGCTGGAGCCGCTCGACGGCGGCCGGACCCGGGTCACCATCGGTGAGGACTTCGCCGCCGGGCCGCTGCGCTGGATCCGGAACAAGCTCAACGACCTGGTGCTGCACCAGCGGAACAAGGAGACGTTGAACCGGCTCTCCGACATCGCCACCCGGCAGAAGGCGGACCGGTGACGCAGCGGGTGGTGATCACCGGGGCGAGCGCGGGCGTGGGTCGCGCGGTGGCCCGGGCGTACGCGGCCCGCGGTGCCCGGCTGACCCTGCTGGCCCGGGGCGCGGCGGGGCTGGCCGCCGCCGAACGGGACTGCCGCCGGCTGGGCGCAACCGAGGTGCGCACCTACCAGGTGGACGTCGCCGACGCGGGCGCCGTGCAGCGGGCCGCCGACGACGTGGCGCACCACTACGGCGGGCTGGACGTCTGGGTCAACGACGCGATGGTCTCGGTCTTCGCACCGGCCTGGGAGATCACCGCGGCCGAGTTCCGCCGGGTCACCGAGGTCAACTACCTGGGCACCGTGCACGGCACGCTGGCCGCGCTGCGCCACATGCGCGCCCAGGGCCGCGGCGCGATCGTGCAGGTCGGCTCGGCGTTGGCCTACCGGGGCATCCCATTGCAGTCGGCGTACTGCGCGAGCAAGCACGCGGTGCAGGGCTTCAACGACTCGCTCCGGGCCGAACTGCTCCGCGACTGCCCCGGGATCACGCTGTCGATGGTCCAACTCCCGGCCGTCAACACCCCGCAGTTCTCCTGGGTACGCACCCGGCTGCCCCGGCATCCGCAGCCGGTGCCGCCGATCTTCGCGCCGGAGGTCGCGGCGCGGGCGATCCTCTGGACCGCCGACCACGGGCCGCGCGAGCTGAACGTCGGCGGCCCGACCTGGCGGGCCCGGCTGGGCAACGTCCTCTTCCCCGGCCTGCTGGACCGCAAGCTGGCCCGCGACGGTTACGACAGCCAGCAGACCGACACGCCGATCGACCCCGCGGCCTGGCGGGACAACCTGGACCGGCCGGGCGACGACGAGCAGGACTGGGGCGCCGAGGGCGTGTTCACCGACCAGGCCCGCCGGCACTCGGCGGCACTCTGGGTGAGTGCGCACAAGCCCACGGTGTCCGTGCTGGCGCTCGGCGGGCTGCTGATGGCAGCCGGCGGGCTGGCCCGTCGGCTACGCTGACCGCCCGCCAGACGAACGGTCCGGGATCCACCGGCGGGCGTCTGTGCGGACCACGCGGAGAGGACTGGCTACCCTCTCAGGTGAACCTGTCGGCCGACCGAGGATGTCCGTGATGATCGAACCCGTGCAGTTGCCCTCCCCGTGGCGCGACGCACGCCTGACCGTCGTCGTTCCGACCTACAACGAGGCGGGCAACCTCCCGGTGCTGGTCGAGCGCCTCCTCGCGCTGCCGCTGCCGGGGCTGAAGGTGCTCGTCGCGGACGACAACTCCCCGGACGGCACCGGGGAGGTCGCCGACAAGCTGGCCATCGAGCACCCGGACCGGGTGCTGGTGGTGCACCGCCCGGGCAAGGAGGGTCTCGGCCGGGCGTACGTGGACGGCATCGGGCGGGCGCTCGACGACGGCGCCGAGTACGTCGCGCAGATGGACGCCGACCTGTCGCACCCGCCGGAGGCGCTGCCCGGCATGCTCGGCGCGCTGCTCTCCACGCAGGCCGGCGTGGTCATCGGCTCGCGCTACGTGCCCGGCGGCGAACTGGACGAGAACTGGCCGCTCTACCGCCGCGCGCTCAGCGGCTGGGCCAACCTCTACGTGCACACCCTGCTGCGGGTCCGGATCCGCGACCTGACCGCCGGCTTCAAGATCTGGCGGGCCGACGCGCTGCGCGACATCGGCCTGCAGCGGGTGCAGTCCAACGGCTACAGCTTCCAGGTGGAGATGCACTACCTGGCCACCAAGCTGGGGCACACCATCCTGGAGGTGCCGATCCGCTTCGAGGAGCGCCGCGAGGGCGCCTCGAAGATGACCACCGCCACCAAGATCGAGAGCGCGCTGATGCCGTTCAAGCTGCGCACCCGGCACCGCAACCTGGACACCTGACCCGCAGCGCCTTCCGCACGGACCTGGCCTCACGCCGCGTCATGACGACGCTGCGTGAGGCTTTGTCGTCAGGCCACCACAGCCCCGCACCGGCCGGGCCATCGGGTCAGCGGTAGACGGTGCGGTGCGCCGCGCCGATCACGCCCGCGTACAGGTCGCCGGTGAGCGCCCGGTCGCGGGCCAGGGCGGCCCGGGCCGCGTTCGCCCCGGGCGCGCCGTGCACCCCGCCGCCCGGGTGCGCCGAGGCGCTGGCCAGGAAGAGCCGGTCCACCGGGGTGTCCGCGCGGCCCAGGCCGGGGATCGGCCGCAGGAAGAGCTGCTGGTACGCGGCCGCGGTGCCGCCGCCCAGCGCGCCGCCGACCAGGCTCGGCTCGGCGGCCTCCAGGTCGGCCGGGCCGGCCACGTGCCGCCCGACGATCAGCGAGCGGAAGCCCGGGGCGGCCTCCTCCAGCACCTCCTCCATCCGGGTCACGTGCCCGGTGATCTCCTCGGCCCGCCAGTGCCGGCGGAACGGCAGGTGGGTGTACGACCAGAGCGACTCGGTGCCCGGCGGGGAGTGGCTCGGATCGGCCACCGACATCTGCCCCACCAGCAGGAACGGGTCCCGGGGCACCTCGCCCCGGGCGAGCGCCCCCGCGTACGCGGTGAGGCCGTTCAGGTCGGCGCCGAGGTGCACGGTGCCGGCACCGGCCACCGCCCGGTTCTTCCACGGCACCGGCGCGGACAGCGCCCAGTCCACCTTGAGCGTGGAGCCGTCCCACCGGAAGTGCGCCAGGTCCTCGACCAGCCGGGGCGGCAGGGCCGCCGGGCCGACCAGGTCCAGGAAGAGCGCCGGGGCGGGGACGTCGGCGAGCACCGCCCGCCGGGCCCGCCAGTCGGTGCCGCCGGCGGTGCGGACGCCCATGGCCCGGCCCCGGGCGGTGAGCACCCGGTCGACCCGGGCGCCGTACTCGATCCGGCCGCCCCGCTCGACCAGCCGGGCCACCAGCGCGTCGGTGATCTTCTGCGCGCCGCCGACCGGCACCGGCCAGCCCACCTGCTGGCCGAGCATGGCGAGCAGCCAGCCGTACACCCCGGAGCCGGCCTCCTCGGGGGACAGGTCGGTGTGCAGGGCGCAGCCGGCCAGCAGGGCCGGCCCGCCCTCGCCGGCGAAGAGTTCGTCGCCGAGCTTGCGTACCGGCACCACGAGCCGGCGGGCCAGCCGCAGCGCGCCGGAGACCCGGAGCCGGCGCAGCAGGGTCAGGCCGCCCCGCACCGGCGGGAACGGGCTGGTGATGGTGTCCAGCATCGGCTCGGCCACCTGGCACCAGTCCGCGTAGGCGTGCCGCCAGCGGTCGCCGTCGCCGGGAGCGAACGCCTCCAGCGAGGCGGCGGTGGCCGCCAGGTCCCGGTTGACCACGGCCGCGCGGCCGTCCGGGAGCAGGTGGGCCAGCACGTCCGGGGCGTGGGTCCAGGACAGCCCGTACCGCTCCAGGCCCAGCCCGCGCAGCACCGGCGAGGCGTAGCCGAGGGGGTAGAAGGAGCTGTAGAGGTCGCTCAGGTAGCCGGGGGCGGTCACCTCCGCGGAGCGCACCGCCCCGCCGGGGACCTGCGTGGCCTCCAGCACCAGCACGTCCCAGCCCGCGTCGGCCAGCAGGTTCGCGGCCACCAGCCCGTTGTGCCCGGCGCCGATGACGACGGCGTCCGCGGTCGAAATCATCCGACCCGCCTACCCGGCCGGTTACCGGGCGAAACGCGTTTGCCCGGCCGGGGTCGGGGCATCCACTGCCGCATGTACACAGTTGCGCAGCTCATAGGTGGAGTCTGGGGTGCCGGTGGTGAGGGGGGCGAGCTGGTCGTACACGATCCGGCCGACGGCTCCCCGGTGACCACCGTGCCGGTGGCGACGGCGGACGAGGTCGCCAAGGCGGTCGGGGCCGCCCGGGCCGCGGCGGCGGACTGGGCGGGGACCGCCCCGGCGGAGCGGGCGGCGGCGCTGCACCGTGCGGCGGACGCGGTCGAGGCCGCGGCCGACGAGTTGGCGGCGGCCACCACGGCGGAGATGGGCAAGCCGCTGGACGACGCGCGCGGTGGCGTGGCGGCGGGCATCGGCACGCTGCGACAGTACGCCGAACTCGGCCCGGTGCGGGGCGGGCGGACCCTGCACGGCGCCCCCTCGGCGCTGGACTTCATGGCCCCCGAACCGCGCGGCGTGGTCGCCGCGATCACCCCCTGGAACGACCCGGTGGCGGTCTCCTGCGGCCTGCTCGGCGCCGCCCTGGTCACCGGCAACGTGGTGCTCTACAAGCCGAGCGAGCGCACCCCGGCGACCGGCTGGCTGCTCGCCCGGGCCCTGGACTCGGCGCTGCCGGCCGGGGTGCTGTCGCTGCTCACCGGTGGCGCCGAGGTGGGCGCGGCGCTGGCCGGCCAGGAGGTGGACGTGGTGGCCCACGTCGGCTCCACCGCCACCGGCCGGGCGATCGCCGCCGCCGGCGCCCGCACCGGCGCGAAGGTGCTGCTGGAGAACGGCGGCAGCGACCCCCTGGTGGTGGACGCGGGCGTGGACCCGGTCTGGGCGGCCGAGCAGGCGGCGCTGGGCTGCTTCGCCAACGCCGGCCAGATTTGCGTCGCGGTGGAGCGGATCTACGTGCACCGGGACGTGGCCGAGGACTTCGTCGACGCCTTGGTCGAGCGGGCCGAGGAGCTCGCGGTGGGCCCGGGCCGGGACCCGGGGACCCAGCTCGGCCCGCTGGTCGACCGGCGGCACCGGGACCACGTGCACGGGCAGGTCACCGCGGCGGTCGCCGAGGGGGCTCGGGTGCGCACCGGCGGCGCCGTCCCGGACGGGCCGGGCGCGTTCTACCCGGCGACGGTGGTCAGCGACTGCCGGCACGAGATGACGCTCGTCCGCGAGGAGACCTTCGGGCCGGTCGCGCCGGTGGTCGTGGTCGACTCGTTCAGCGAGGGGCTGCGCTGCGCGGCCGACTCCCCGTACGGGCTGGCCGCCACGGTGCTGACCGGCTCGATGAGCCACGCCCACCGGGCCTGGCGGGAGCTGCCGGTGGGCACCGTCAAGGTCAACGCGGTGTTCGGTGGTGCGCCGGGCGGCGCCGCGCAGCCGCGCCGCGGCAGCGGCCAGGGCTTCGGGTACGGCCCGGAGCTGCTCGACGAGTTCAGCACGGTGAAGGCGGTGCACATCGAGGCGCCGGGCGGCGGCCACTGGTGAGGAAACCGACGGGAGCCCGGGACCTGCGCGGTCCCGGGCTCCCGTGTCGTCGCCGGCGGGTCAGCGGCCGCCGCGGGCCTCGCGGGTGGCGTTGTTGTTCGCCTTCTCGATCGCCTTGACCAGCTCCGGCTTGGTCATCCGGGACCGGCCCGGCACGTCGAGCTTCTTGGCCACCTCCATGAGGTGCTCCTTCTTGGCGTTGGCGTCCACCCCGCCGGCCGTGGGGGCCCGCCGGGTCGGGCCGCCGCCGGCCGCCTGCCGGTCGCTCGGGCCCTTGCGCCCCTTCGGCTCCCAGTGGTCGCCGACCTTCTCGAACTCGTGCTTCACCGCGGCGAAGGCGGTGCGGTGCGCCCGCTCCCCCTCGCCGTACGTCTCCACCGCCGAGTCGTGCGTCTTCTCCCAGGTCCGCTGTGCCTTGGCCGGGGAGCGCTTCAGCGTGCTGGGCAGTACCTCGCGCCCGGGCATCTCGTCCTCCTCCGTCTCCGTGGGATCCTCTACCGATTCCCCCACCCGCCCGGGACAAACCGGCACCGGTTTGTCGGCCTCCCCCACCGGGTACCGCCCGGGCCACCTGCCGGGGGTGCGCCGGTGCGCGGAGGAGGCGGTCATGACGGCGACGACGGACGCGGCGGCCGGCGACCGGCAGCGGGCCCGGATCCCCCGCCGGGTACGCCAGTTGAGCTGGGCCACCTGGCGCGGGGTGCTGCTCCGCAGCGGGCGCAACTTCGTCAAGGACAACTGCGCCGACTGGGCCGCGGCGCTCACCTACTACGGGGTGCTGGCGCTCTTCCCCTCGACCATCGTGGTGGTCGCCCTGGTCGGGCTGGTCTCCGACGGGCCCCGCACGGTGGACACGGTGATCGAGCTGGCCCGGGAGATCGGCGCCGGCTCGGTGGTGGGCAACGACGCCTTCGTCACCGTGGTGCGCAACGTGGTGGAGCAGCAGGGCTCGGCGAAGGTGCTGCTCAGCTTCGGTCTGCTCGGCGCGCTCTGGTCGGCGTCCGGCTTCATCGGCGCGTTCACCCGGGCCTCGAACGCGATCTACGGCGTCGAGGAGGGGCGGCCGTTCTACCGGCTGCGGCCGCTGCAGATCGGGCTCGCCGGGGTGTCGCTGGTGCTGCTCGCCGTGGTGGCCCTGGGGCTGATCGTCAGTGGCCCGGTCACCGACTTCGTGGGCGACCGGCTGCACGCCGGCGGGCTGACCCGCACGGTGTGGACGGTGGCGAAGTGGCCGCTGCTCGCGCTGATCGCGATGACCCTGCTGTCGCTGCTGTTCTGGATCGCCCCGAACGTCCGCCAACCCCGGTTCCGCTGGCTCACCCCGGGCGGCGCGCTGGCCCTGCTGGCCTGGGTGCTCGCCTCCTTCGGCTTCGGCCTCTACGTGGCCAACTTCGGCTCGTACGACGTGACCTACGGCAGCCTGGGCGCGGTCATCGCCTTCCTGGTCTGGCTCTACCTGTCCAACTGCGCGCTCATGCTCGGCGTCCAGGTCAACGCCGAGCTCCAGCGGGGCCGGGTGATGCAGGCCGGCGTCGAGGATCCCGCCGAGCCCGTCCTGCCGCCGCGCGCACCGGCCGATTCCTGACCGGCATCGACCGGTTCGCGGTGGGATGACCGGCTCCACCGGCGGCCGTCGGTTTACCGGCGGCCCCCTCGGGCATGTCTGTCGGCATGGAACGTGCCAGCAGCAAGCACTCACCCAGGGTCGACGAGCAGATGAGCAGCGAGGTGAGCGGCCTCGTCCAGGGGCCGGGCACCGGAGGCTCCCGGGTCGAGGAGTACCGCGTGCCGGAACCGGCCGGGGAGGACCAGCCGGAGGCGACCACGGCCCCGGCGGGCGAGCTGCGCAGTGGCGCCCCGAAGGGGATGAGCTCGGAGGACGTGGAGGCCCGTAGCCGCCTCGGCCGGTTCATCACGATGTCCGCCCTGCCGGGCGACCGGGAGGCGCTGGTGGCCAACGCCCGGGAGAACGAGGCGCCGGACGACATCGTGCGGGCGCTGCAGGGCCTGCCCGAGGGCACCCGGTACCAGACGGTCTCCGAGGTGTGGGCGGCACTGGGCCACAAGAACGAGACGACGCGCTGGTGACCGGGCCGACCCACGGCCCGTGACAACGAACCGGCGGAACAGGAGGAATCTCACATGAGCGGCGTTATGGAACACGTGGACGTGGCCGTCCCGATCCGCACCGCCTACGACCAGTGGACGCAGTTCGAGGAGTTCCCGCACTTCATGGAGGGCGTCCAGGAGGTCCGGCAGCTCTCCGACACGATGACCCACTGGACGGTGGAGATCGCCGGCGTCAAGCGCGAGTTCGACGCCGAGATCACCGAGCAGCTGCCCGACGAGCGGGTGGCCTGGCGCTCCACCGGGGGCACCCAGCAGGCCGGTGTGGTGACCTTCCACCGCCTGGACGAGGGGAACACCCGGGTCACGCTGCAGCTGGAGTTCGAGCCGCAGGGCATGGTCGAGAAGGCTGGCGACAAGTTGGGCGTGGTGGACCGCCGGGCCAAGGGCGACCTGTCGCGGTTCAAGACGTTCATCGAGCGGCGCGGTCAGGAGACCGGCGCCTGGCGCGGCAAGGTCGACCGGCCGACCCCCTGAGTCGCCGTCCCCCGTACGCGAACCCCGATGGCCGCCGGTGCTCCGGCGGCCATCGCCGTGTCCGGCGGCCGTTTGCGATCATCCGGCCCGGGTACCGCAGGGGAATGACCGACAACGACAGCCACGTCTGGCGCGACGAGGAACGCACTCCCCTGCACGAGCTGGACCGGGCGATCGCCCGGTCGACCCTCGACGGGCAGGCGGACGACGTCACCGGCAACGACGCCGGCGAGGAGGCCGCGTTCGGCCACGGGCCGGAGGCGGTGGACCGCGGCGCCGGCCCCGAGGCCGAGCGGCGGGAGATGACCGACGCGGACCGGGCCTACCGGCCGTCGACCACCGGCCGGACCGGGCCCGACAACATGTGACCCGCCCCGCCGGGAGGACCCGCCGTCAGGAGTCCCGGCGGCCCTGGCGGGCGCCGGCCGCGTGCAGGGCGATGAGCGCCACCGCGAGCACCACCAGCGTCGGGCCGAGCGCGGCCACCGAGACGCGGGCCAACAGCACCCCGACCGCGGCCGGCACCAGGGCGGCGCCCAGGCCGGCCGCGCCGATCTGGAGGCCGATGGTCCGGTCCGCGTGGTCGCGGCCCACCCGTTCCGCCGTGGTCAGGGTGAGCAGCGGGAAGACCGGCGCCGCGGCGAAGCCCACCACGAGCAGGCCGGCGACCGTCACCCAGCCGGGTGCCGGCAGCGCGATCAGCACCGCTCCCCCGGCCATGCCGAGCAGGCTGCCCCAGTAGC
>NZ_JBSSLX010000066.1:0-28023 GCF_053890995.1 Micromonospora sp. I033
GGCGCCCGGCTCCCCGGCGGCCGACGGTCCGGCGTCCGGTGCTCCGGCCCGGCGGCCGGTGCCGGCCTCCGCGGTGCTGCCCGATCCGGCCACCCCCGAACCGCCGCGTCCCGGCGCGGCCCCGGCCGGCGCGCTCGACGCCGTCGCGGTGCGCCGGGTCTGGGCGGAGGTGGTCGGCAAGGTCAACCGGAGCAACAAGCGGATCGCGGCGCTGATGCGTGACGCGGTGGTCCGTGACCTGGACGGCGACACGCTGGTGCTGACCGTGAAGTCGACGGTGCTGGCGAAGATGATGGCCGACCACGCCGCCGTGCTCACCGACGCGCTCTACGAGGAGCTGGGCGGCCGCTGGCAGATCCGGTGCGAGGTGGCCGGCGAGCGGGGCGCGGCCTCGCTCGGCGGCCCGGCCCGCCCCTCCGGCGCGTCCCGAGCGACGCCCGACGCCGCCCCGGTCCGCTCGGCGGCCGACGCCGCCCCGGCACACCCGGACCCCGCCTCGACCGAGGTCGCCCCGGCGCGCCCGGTGCCCGCGTCGACCGACACCGCGCCGACCCGTCCGGTGCCCGCCTCGTCCGGCACCGCGCCGGGGCGCCCGGCGTCCGGTCCCGCGGATGCCCCGGGGAGCCACGCCGGCGGCCCGGCGAACCCGACCGGGGGCCGGCCCGGGAACGCCGCCGGCCCGTCCGGCGGGGCGGCCCGGGCGTCGGAGCCGTCCGGTGGCCCGGCGCGGCGACCGGCCGGCCCGGGCGTGCGGGAGCCCGCGGCCGGGGACGACGACGAGGAGTGGCCGGAGCCGGCCCGACCGGGTGGCACCGGGGAGCCGGCGGGTGCCGGCGGCATCCCGACGGCCGGCGCCGGCGGGGAGGACTGGCCGGAGGCCGCCCGTCCGGGCGGGGCGGCCGTGACCACCGCCGCCGCGCCGAGCGCCGCTGGACCGGCGACCGCGACGCCGGCCGTACCGAAGCCGGCCGGACCGCCGGGTGCGGCGCCGGGGCGCGGTGGCACGCCGAAGAACAGCGCGATCGCGGCGGCCCGGGCGGCCGCGGCGGCGGCCGCCGCCGGTGGCGGGCCCTTGCTCGGCCCGCCACCGGCGGCGCAGGCGACCCGGAAGACGGCCGACGCCGACTGGGCCGGTGAGCCGCCCTACGACCCGGACTACGACGGGCCGGTCGGCGGCCGGTCGGCGGGCGCGGCCCCGGCGGCGCCCGCCTACGAGGGCTTCGACCCGGGCGACGAACCGCTGGACGACGTGATCGACGAGCAGACCGCCCGGCAGTCCGGCGAGGAGCAGGCCGTGCAGTTGCTCCGCGAGGCGTTCGGGGCCGAGAAGATCGACGAGGTCGACGCGCGCTGAGCGCGCGTCGACCGCCGAGGAGCAGTGCCGCCGCCCGACTAGGCTGGGCGCGGCCGATCAGACGAGTGCGAGAAGGAGCCATCCGTGCGCCCAGGTGGACAGCCGAACATGCAGCAGATGCTGAAGCAGGCGCAGAAGATGCAGCAGCAGATCGCCAAGGCCCAGGCCGAGCTGGCCGAGGCGGAGCTGACCGGCACCGCCGGCGGCGGCCTGGTCACCGCCACCGTCGCCGGCACCGGTGAGCTGAAGGCGATCAAGATCGACCCGAAGGCGGTCGACCCGGAGGACGTGGAGACGCTGGAGGACCTGGTGGTCGCCGCCGTCCACAACGCCGCCGAGGCGGCCCGGGAGCTGACCGAGAAGAAGATGGGCCCGGTCGCGGGCGGGATGGGCGGCCTCGGCCTGCCCGGGTTCTGAGCCGGCAGATGTACGAGGGTGCCATCCAGGACCTGATCGACGAACTGGGCCGGCTGCCGGGCGTGGGCCCGAAGAGCGCCCAGCGGATCGCGTTCCACGTCCTCTCGGCGGATCCCGCCGACGTCAACCGGCTGGCCGGTGCGCTGCGCAAGGTCAAGGACCTGGTGCGGTTCTGCACCACCTGCTACAACGTGGCCGAGTCGGAGCAGTGCCGGATCTGCCGTGACCCGCGGCGTACCGATGAGGTCCTCTGCGTGGTCGAGGAGCCCAAGGACGTGGTGGCGATCGAGCGGACCGGCGAGTTCCGCGGCCGATACCACGTGCTCGGCGGCGCGATCAATCCGCTGGAGGGCATCGGCCCGGACAACCTGCGGATCCGGGAGCTGATGACCCGGCTGGGCGGGGGCACGGTCCGCGAGCTGATCCTCGCCACCGACCCGAACACCGAGGGCGAGGCGACCGCCACCTATCTGGCGCTGATGGTGAAGCCGATGGGGATCGCGGTGACCCGGCTGGCCAGCGGCCTGCCGGTCGGCGGCGACCTGGAGTACGCCGACGAGATCACCCTGGGCCGCGCGTTCGAGGGCCGCCGGGCGGTCTGACCGCGGCCCACCACCATGCCGGCCGGCCCCGTTCCCGGGGCCGGCCGGCGTCGTTCGTCCATCCGGAATGTGGGACGAGTGCGATTGGCCACGTCCGCTCCGCCCTGCCGGCGACTAGTCGGTTTTGCGGGCATCCGTCCGATCCCACTATCTGCTCCCGGCTGTGACAGTCCTGTTTGTCGGTAGATCCGCCACTGTCAGACCCGGTCACTTGGTGTCGGCTTGATAGCGATTGCCTCGCGGGCGTTCCGCATTCTGTGTGTCGTGTCATAGCCTCCCGCACACGGACTGAGTCACAGCTCGGCGTGGACACATGCGCATGACAGAGGTGAGAGATGCAGGCGAGCAGGCTTAAAGCGGCCGTGGCCCTCGCGGCCGCCGCCGCTCTGGCGGTCGGGGCGTCCGGCTGCGCGAAGAGCGAGCGCGACGACGACAGCGGTGGGGCCAAGACCGGCGGCACGTTCGTCTTCGCGGGCGCCGGTAACCCGAAGAACTTCGACCCGATCTTCAACGACGACGGTGAGTCGTTCCGGCCGATCCGGCAGATGTACGACACCCTCGTGCAGAACAAGCCGGGTACGGCCGATCTGCAGGGCGCCCTGGCGGAGAGCTGGGAGCACGACCCCGAGGGCAAGGTCTGGACCTTCAAGCTGCGCAAGAACGTGAAGTTCCACGACGGCACCCCCTTCAACGCCGCCGCGGTCTGCTTCAACTTCGACCGCTGGTTCAACATGAAGGGCGCCGCCGCCCAGTCGCAGATGATCTACTACTCGGACGTCTTCGGCGGCTTCGCCAAGAACGAGGCCGAGGGTGTCGGCGAGCCGGTCTACAACAAGTGCGAGGCCAAGGACGACGGCACCGCCGTCGTCACGATGAACCGGTACAAGGGCGCCTTCCCCGGCGCCTTCGCGCTGACCGCGCTCTCGATCGCCAGCCCCGAGGCGCTGAAGAAGTACGACGCCGACACGGTGAAGCAGAACGGCGACTCGTTCGAGTACAGCGCGTTCGCCAACGAGCACCCGGTGGGCACCGGCCCCTTCACCTTCGGTGGCTGGGACAAGGCCAAGGGTGAGATCACCCTGAACCGGAACCCCGACTACTGGGGTGAGAAGGCCAAGGTCGACAAGCTCGTCATCAAGATCATCGAGGACGAGAACACCCGCAAGCAGGAGCTGCGGGCGGGCACCGTCCAGGGCATCGACTTCCCGGCCCCGGCCGACCGCAAGGCGCTGGCCGGTGAGGGCTTCCAGGTTCTCGACCGCCCGGCGTTCAACATCCTCTACCTCGGCTTCAACCAGAAGAACCCGAAGCTGAAGGACCTGCGGGTGCGCCAGGCCATCGCCTACGCCCTCAACCGCCAGCAGCTCGTCCAGACCAAGGGCCCGGGTGGCACCAAGGTCGCCGACGAGTTCATGCCGGACACCGTGCTCGGCTACGCCCAGGACGTGCAGAAGTACGAGTACAACGTCGAGAAGGCCAAGCAGCTGCTCAAGGACGCGGGCGCTCAGAACCTGACGCTCAACTTCTACTACCCGACCGACGTCTCCCGGCCGTACATGCCGAACCCGCAGGAGATCTTCACCGTCCTGGCCAACGACCTGCAGGCCGTCGGCATCAAGGTCAACGGTGTGGCCCGCCCGTGGAACGGTGGCTACAAGGACGACGTGCAGCAGTTCGGCAAGCACGACCTGCACATCCTCGGCTGGACCGGCGACTACAACGACCCGGGCAACTTCGTCGGCACCTTCTTCGGCCGCGCCAAGGTCGAGTTCGGTGACCAGGCGATGACCGAGATGTTCGACGCCATCACCAAGGCCGACGCCACGGTCGACGAGGCCGGCAAGAAGGCCGCGTGGGAGCAGGTCAACCGCGACATCGCCGCCAAGTGGCTGCCGGCCGTGCCGGTCTGGCACGCCCCGCCGGCCATCGTGGTCACCAAGGACGTCAAGGGTCTGGTCGCCAGCCCCCTGACCGACGAGCGGTTCAACACCGTCAGCGTCGGCTGAGGACGCTACTGACCGCTGACGCCGTACGCGGAATCGGCCCGGGCCGGGCTCTCTCTCCCGGCCCGGGCCGACCCGCTGTTACCGAGAAATCTGGTGTGTGAGAGATGTTGCGAGTCATAGTCCGCCGCCTGCTGCAGCTGGTGGTGACCCTGATAGGGCTGTCCTTGCTGGTCTTCGTCTGGCTGCGGAACCTCCCCGGCGGCCCGATCGAGGCGCTGCTCGGTGAGCGGGCCACGCCGGAGCGCCGGGCCCTGCTGGTCAAGGCCCTCGGCTACGACCAGCCGATCCTGGTGCAGTACGCCAAGTTCATGCAGCGGCTGCTGACCGGCGACTTCGGCAACTCGATCCGGAGCGGCGACCCGGTCACCGAGGTGATCGGCCGCGCCTTCCCGGCCACCATCGAGCTGGCCGCGGCCGCCATGATCATCGCCATCGGGCTCGGCGTGCCGCTCGGCTACCTGGCCGCCCGGCACCGGGGCCGGCTGCTCGACAACATGAGCATCGCCGGCACCCTGCTCGGCATCTCGATCCCGATCTTCTTCCTGGGCTACCTGCTCAAGGACGTCTTCACCCAGAACATGCACTGGTTCCCGCCCTCGGGCCGGATCAGCACCGGGGTGGACAACACGAACATCACCGGCTTCTTCGTCCTCGACGGACTGCTCACCCGCGAGTTCGACGCCTCCGCCGACGCGCTGTGGCACCTGATCCTGCCGGCGTTCACCCTGGCCACCATCCCGCTCGCGGTGATCGTCCGGATCACCCGGGCCAGCGTGCTCGACGTGCTGAACGAGGACTACGTCCGCACCGCCGAGGCGAAGGGTCTGCGCCACAAGACCATCCGGGGCCGGCACATCCTGCGGAACGGCCTGCTGCCGGTGGTCACCACCATCGGCCTGCAGACCGGCGCGCTGCTCTCCGGCGCGGTGCTCACCGAGCGGGTCTACAACTGGGGCGGCCTCGGCACGCTGATCTACAACTCGATCAGCGGCGGCCGCGACTACCCGGTGCTCCAGGCGCTGATCCTGCTGGCCGCACTGGTCTTCGTGGTGGTCAACCTCCTGGTCGACCTCTCCTACGCCTTCATCGACCCGAGGGTGCGTGTGCGATGAGTGATCCGATCACCCGGCCCGTCGTGGGCACCCCCCGTGAGAGCGTGGACCCGGCCGCCGTCGAGGAGAAGCGCGAGGGCACCCTGCCGCGCGGCATCGACCGGCTCGGCGAGCGCAAGCGCGCCCGGCTGGAGCAGTTGGCCCAGGCCACCGCCGACAAGGGCGGCGTGAGCCTGGTCCGGGACGCGTTCCGCCGGCTGCGGCGCAACCCGACGGCGATCGTCGGCGCGTCCATCGTGGCGCTGTTCGTCCTGGTCGCGATCTTCGCGCCGCTGCTCGCGCCGCACGACCCCGCGCAGCGCTTCGACGAGCTGACGAAGAACCTGACCGTCGACAGCATCCCCGGGGCCAGCAGCGAGTTCCCGTTCGGCTCCGACCCGCTCGGCCGGGACTTCCTGTCCCGCATGATCCACGGCAGCCGGCAGACACTCTTCGTCGGCGTGCTCGCCACGCTGATCGGGTTGGCCCTGGGCGTGCTGATCGGCGCGATCGCCGGTGCCTTCGGCGGCTGGGTCGACAACATCCTGATGCGCGTCACCGACGTGATGCTGGCGCTGCCGGCGCTGCTGCTGGCCATCAGCCTGGTGGCCATGGCCAGCCGGTCCAGCCAGTGGACGGTCATCCTGGCGGTGGCCATCGTCAACGTGCCGATCTTCGCCCGGCTGCTGCGCGGCTCGATGCTCGCCCAGCGGGAGAGCGACCACGTGCTGGCCGCCCGGGCGCTCGGCGTCAAGCAGGGCTCGATCGTGCTGCGGCACATGCTGCCCAACGCGATGACCGCGGTGATCGTGCAGGCCACGCTCACCCTCTCCACCGCGATCCTGGAGGCGGCGTCGCTATCCTTCCTCGGTCTCGGTGACCCCGACATCAACCGCGCCGAGTGGGGCCTGATGCTCGGCGTGGACGGTCAGCGCTACTTCGAGGTGCGGCCGGAGCTTGCCTACTACCCGGCCATCGCGATCATCGTGGTCGCGCTCGGCTTCACCCTGCTGGGTGAGGGCATGCGCGAGGCGATCGACCCGAAGAGCCGGCGGTGACGGCGATGCGCACAACGGACCAGCACGGTGAGGAAGTGACCCGATGAGCCTGCTCGACGTACGCGATCTGAGCGTGGTGTTCCAGCGTCGTGGTGAGCGGCCGTTCACGGCGGTCGACAAGGTCAGCTTCAGCGTGGAGCCGGGGCAGACCGTGGGCCTGGTCGGCGAGTCCGGCTGCGGCAAGAGCGTGACCAGCCTGGCGATCATGGGCCTGCTGCCCCGGCGGGGCAACAAGGTCACCGGCGAGGTCAACTTCGACGGCACCGACCTGCTCAAGCTGCGCCCGGACGACATGCGGGACCGGCGCGGCCGGGACATCGGCATGATCTTCCAGGACCCGCTGTCGTCGTTGAACCCGGTCGTGCCCATCGGCGTCCAGGTGGCCGAGGTGCTGGAGCGGCACCGCGGGATGGACCGCAAGGTGGCCATGAAGGAGGCCCGGGAGCTGCTCGACGCGGTCGGCATCCCGGACCCGACGCGGCGGCTCAAGGAATATCCGCACCAGATCTCCGGCGGCATGCGGCAGCGTGCGCTGATCGCCATCGCGTTGGCCTGCAAGCCGCGGCTGCTGATCGCGGACGAGCCGACCACCGCGCTGGACGTGACCATCCAGGCGCAGATCCTCACCCTGCTCAAGCAGCTGGTCGACGAGACCGGCACCGCGCTCATCATGATCACGCACGACCTGGGCGTGGTGGCCGGCCTCTGCGACACGGTCAACGTGCTGTACGGCGGCAAGGTGGTCGAGCGGGCCGCCCGGCACGAGCTGTTCGCCCGGCCGCGGCACCCGTACACGCACGGGCTGCTCAACTCGGTGCCGCGGCTGGACTCGCCGCGGGGCGAGCGGCTGCACGCCATCCGTGGCTCGGTGGCCGACAACATCCCGTGGGTCGAGGGCTGCGCGTTCGCCCCCCGCTGCGACAACGTGGTGGACGCCTGCCTGGAGGGCACGCCTCCACTCGAACCCACCGCGACCGGCGGCGACCTGCGCTGCAACAACCCCGTTTCCGAGGAGGTGGCGGTGCCGTGACCGAGTCGACCGAGCGGACCGGACCACTTGTCGAACTGCGCGACGTCAAGGTCCACTTCCCGATCAAGAGCGGCGTGCTCTTCGACCGCACCGTCGGTCACGTCTACGCCGTCGACGGCGTCTCGCTCTCCATCAACAAGGGCGAGACGTACGGGCTGGTGGGCGAGTCGGGGTGTGGCAAGTCCACCCTCGGCCGGGGCCTGCTGCGGCTGGTCGAGCCGACCGACGGTGAGATCGTCTTCGACGGCACCGACATCCGCGCGCTCAAGGGCGAGTCGATGCGCCGGATGCGCCGCCGGATCCAGATGATCTTCCAGGACCCGCTGTCCAGCCTCGACCCCCGGCAGTCGGTGGAGTCGCTGCTTGTCGAGGGGCTCAAGGCGCACGGTCTGGCCAAGGACAAGGCGGCCACCGCCAAGCGGCTCCGGGAGGCGCTCGCCGCGGTCGGCCTGCCCGCGTCGGCGCTGAGCAAGTACCCGCACGAGTTCTCCGGCGGGCAGCGCCAGCGCATCGGCATCGCCCGTGCGCTCGTGCTCGACCCGGACCTGATCGTCGCCGACGAGCCGGTCTCCGCGCTGGACGTGTCGATCCAGGCGCAGGTGATCAACCTGCTGGAGGAGCTGCAGAACGAGCACGGCCTGACGTACCTGATCATCGCCCACGACCTGGCGGTGGTCCGGCACATCGCCGACACGGTCGGGGTGATGTACCTCGGCGGCCTGGTGGAGGAGGCGTCCAGCGACGACCTCTACCGGGAGCCGATGCACCCCTACACCAAGGCGCTCATGTCGGCGGTGCCGGTGCCCGACCCGCAGGTGGAGGACCGCCGGGAGCGGATCCTGCTCGCCGGCGACCTGCCCTCGCCGACGAACCCGCCGGCCGGCTGCCGGTTCCACACCCGCTGCCCGTGGGCCCAGCCGACCCGCTGCGCCGACGAGCGGCCGGCGCTGCGCGAGGTGCTCGACGGGCACCGGGTGGCCTGCCACTACGCGGAGGACATCGCGGCCGGCCGGATCCGCCCGCACGAGGTGGAGCCGGAGCTGGTCCGGCCGGACGACAGCGCGGCGCCGGGCGACACCGGCGAGCTGATCCCGACCCCGTGACGTGACGACGCGAGGCCCCTTCCCCGGCCGGGGAAGGGGCCTCGTCGTGTGCCGGCCGGTCAGCCCTCGGGGCGGTTGAGCAGGGCCACCGCGACGGTGTGCACGGCGTCCAGGGCGGCCGGGTCGGCCAGCGGCACCCGGCCGCCGGTCACCGCGTACCACTCGTCGGCGTCCTTGTACTGCACCCGCAGGGTGACCTGGCCGTCGGCGTACTCCGTGCGCAGCGTCAGGTCGCCGGTCACCACGCCGACCTCGTCGGTCATCACCCCGCCCGGGCCGGCGGTGATGTCGCTGGTCCGCTCCGGCGCTCCGGGCGCCGGCGGTGCCGCGGGCGGGGTCGGGGTGGCGTCGGCGGACATCCCCGCCCCGGAGACGTCGGCGGGGGCGGCCGGCGTGCCGTCGGCCGTCATCCCGGCCGAGGTCGGGCCGGGCACGGTCCCGCCGCCGGCGGCCGCGGCGTCGGTCGCGTCCGGCGTCCTCTCCGGCGCCGTCGGTGTGCCACCGGCGCCGGTCACGGCTTGTTCGCCCATGTGCAGCCCTCCAACATGTCGGTGAGAGCGGCCTTCTCGGCACTGGTCACCGTCAGCCGCCAGTGGTGCTTGACCGCCACCCAGTCCGCGGCGTACTGGCACCAGAACGACCGGTTCGCCGGCTTCCACTGGGACGGGTCCTGGTCACCCTTTGCCCGGTTGGAGCGGAGGGAAACCGCGATCAGCTGCGGCCGGGTCAGGTCGTTGGCGAAGTCGCCGCGCTTCGAGTCGTCCCACTCGTCGGCGCCGGAGCGCCACGCGTTGGCCAGCGGCACCATGTGGTCGATGTCCACGTCGGCCGGATCGGTCAGCGCCAGCCCGTCGTACGGGCTCTCCCAGCGGCCGCCGACCACGTTGCAGCCGGAGAGCTTGATGCTCTCCCCGTCCCGTTGCAGCACGCTGTCCCGCACGTCGCAGTTCTTGCCGGTGTCCCGCCAGTGGGGGAAGCGGGTCCGGCTGTAGCCCTTCATCGAGCCGGCTGCGGCGACGGTCAGCTCACCGAGCTGCTGGTCGACGTTGCCGGTGCTGGTGGGCGGCACGTCCGGCTCGTCGACCGGCACGCAACCGGCCGCGCCGAGGGCGAGCACCGCGGCGAGCGCGGCGACCACCCCGGCACGGGCTCCTGATCTCGTACGCACAGACGACACCTCTCCAGCTTGCGGGCTCCGGGCGAGTCCGCACAGTACCCGGGCGACGGTTTCCGTGATTCGTGGCGTCGGGAGTGGAGGCCCGGCAGAGTGGTTACCCATGACCGCACCCGCTCCCGCGCTGCGTACCGGCTCCGCCGCCGGCCGTGGCACGCTGCTCGCCGCGATCCTCGGCTCCGGCATGGTCTTCCTGGACAGCACCGTCGTCAACGTGGCGCTGCCCCGGCTCGGCGCCGAGCTGGGGGCCACCGTCGCCGGTCTCCAGTGGACCGTCAACGGCTACCTGCTGATGCTGGCCGCCTTCGTGCTGCTCGGCGGCGCGCTGGGCGACCGGTTCGGGCGGCGGCGGGTCTTCCTGCTCGGGGTGGTGTGGTTCGCCGGGGCGTCGGTGCTCTGCGGGCTGGCCCAGGGGACCGGCTGGCTGATCGCGGCGCGGTTCCTCCAGGGCGCCGGCGGGGCACTGCTCACCCCCGGCTCGCTCTCGGTGCTCCAGGCCAGCTTCGATCCGGACGACCGGGCCCGGGCGATCGGCACCTGGTCCGGGCTCTCCGGCGTGTCCACCGCGCTCGGCCCGCTCCTCGGCGGCTGGCTTATCGACACGCTCTCCTGGCGGTGGATCTTCTTCGTCAACCTGCCGCTGGCCGTGGCGGTGGTGCTCGCCACGCTGCGCTGGGTGCCGGAGAGCCGGGACGAGGCCGCCTCGCGTACCGGGGCCGGCCGGCGGTTCGACGTGGCCGGGGCGCTGCTCGGCGCGCTCGGGCTCGGCGGCGTCACGTACGCCCTCATCGACGCCCCGGCGCGCGGTGCCGGCTCCCCGGCGGTGCTGGCCGCCGCGGTCGTCGGGGTGCTCGGCGCGGTGGTCTTCGTGCTGGTCGAGCGGCGCCGCGGCGACACCGCCATGCTGCCCACCGGGCTGTTCGGCAGCCGGCTCTTCTCGGTGCTGAACATCTTCACCGTGGTGGTCTACGCGGCGCTCGGCGGGTTCACCTTCTTCCTCGCCGTCTACCTGCAGAACGTGGTCGGCTGGTCGGCGCTGCTCACCGGCCTGGCCACCGTGCCGATGACGCTGCTGCTGCTGGCCGGCTCGGCCCGGGCCGGGGCGCTCGCCGCCCGGATCGGCCCCCGCCTGCCGCTCACCGTCGGCCCGGTGGTCGCCGCGGCCGGCCTGCTGCTGCTGCGCCGGGTCGGCCCCGGCGCGTCGTACTGGGTGGACGTGCTGCCCGGGGTGCTTCTGTTCGGCGCGGGGCTCACCCTGGTGGTCGCCCCGCTGACCGCGTCCGTGCTCGGCGCGGTGGCGGACCGGTTCGCCGGGGTGGCGAGCGGCTTCAACAACGCCGCCTCCCGGGCCGGCGGCCTGCTCGCGGTGGCCGCGCTGCCGCTGCTGGTCGGCCTCTCCGGCAGCGGGTACGAGCAGAAGACCGCGCTGGCCGACGCGTTCCGCGGGGCGATGCTCTGGTGCGCCGGCCTGCTGCTGGCCGGGGCGGTGCTGGCCGGGCTGCTGATCCACCGGCCGGCGCGGACCGCGCCCGGCGCCCAGCCCTGCCCGTCGCTGCCCGCCTCGACGCCACCGGACCGGCGGTGACGGCGCCGCTGTTAGCGTCGGGCCATGGATGATCAGGAGAGTCGCACGCCGGCCCGCCTGCGGTACCGGCTGCTCACCGGGCCGGACGACGCCGACTTCTGCCGCCGGGTCAGCGAGGCGCTGGCCGACGGCTACCGGCTGCACGGCTCGCCGGCGGCCACCTTCGACGGGCAGCGGGTGATCGTGGCCCAGGCGCTGGTCCTCGACGACGGCACGTCCACCGTCGTGCCGGTCTGACCGGGTGGCCGGACCCCGGAAGGAGCCCGGCCACCCGCCGGTCAGCTCCGGGCGCGGTTGACCGCGCTGGTGACCGCCTTGATCGAGGCGGTCACGATGTTGGCGTCCACCCCGACGCCCCAGACGGTCCGGCCGTCCACCTCGCACTCCACGTACGCGGCGGCCTGCGCGTCCCCGCCGGAGGAGAGCGCGTGCTCGTGGTAGTCGAGCACCCGTACCGCCACGCCGAGCGACTGGAGCGCGCCGACGTACGCGTCGATCGGGCCGTTGCCGACCGCGGTGAGCGGGCGGACCTCGCCGTCGTAGCCGACCCGGGCCTCGATCTCGACCTTGCCCTCGGCGGTGCCGATGGCGTAGTCGTCCAGGGTGACCGCCGGGTCGACCTGGTGGTCGACCAGGTAGTTGCGGGCGAAGATCTCCCACATGGTGCCCGGCTCGACCTCGCCGCCGTCGTGGTCGGTGACCTGCTGGACCACGCCGGAGAACTCGATCTGGAGGCGGCGCGGCAGGTCGAGCTGGTGCTCGGACTTCATGATGTACGCGACGCCGCCCTTGCCGGACTGCGAGTTGACCCGGATGACCGCCTCGTAGGTGCGGCCCAGGTCCTTCGGGTCGATCGGCAGGTAGGGCACGGCCCAGGTGAACCCGTCGACCGGCACCCCGGCCGCCGCCGCGTCGGCGTGCAGTGCGTCGAAGCCCTTCTTGATGGCGTCCTGGTGGGAGCCGGAGAAGGCGGTGTAGACCAGGTCGCCCGCGTACGGGTGGCGCTCGTGCACCGGCAGCTGGTTGCAGTATTCGACGGCGCGCTTGACCTCGTCGATGTTCGAGAAGTCGATCATCGGGTCGATGCCCTGGGAGAAGAGGTTCAGCCCCAGGGTGACCAGGTCGACGTTGCCGGTGCGCTCGCCGTTGCCGAACAGGCAGCCCTCGATCCGGTCGGCGCCGGCCAGCAGGCCCAGCTCGGCGGCGGCCACGCCGGTGCCCCGGTCGTTGTGCGGGTGCAGGCTCAGCACCAGGCTGTCCCGGCGGGGCAGGTGCCGGTGCATCCACTCGATCGAGTCGGCGTAGACGTTCGGCATGGCCATCTCGACGGTGGCCGGCAGGTTGATGATCAGCTTGCGGTCCGGGGTGGGGTCGATCACCTCGATGACCTTGGCGCAGACCTCCAGCGCGTACTCCAGCTCGGTGCCGGTGTACGACTCCGGCGAGTACTCGTAGTGGATGTCGGTGTCCGGGGTGTGGATCTCCGCGTACTTCTGGCAGAGCCGGGCGCCGGTGGTGGCGATGTCGGTGATGCCGTCCCGGTCCAGCCCGAAGACCACCCGGCGCTGGAGCGTCGAGGTGGAGTTGTAGAAGTGGACGATGGCCCGGCGCGCGCCGCGCAGCGACTCGAAGGTGCGGTCGATCAGGTGCTCCCGGCACTGGGTCAGCACCTGGATGGTGACGTCCTCGGGGATCAGGTCCTGCTCGATCAGTTGCCGGACGAAGTCGTAGTCGGTCTGGCTGGCCGAGGGGAAACCGACCTCGATCTCCTTGTAGCCCATCTGCACCAGCAGCTGGAACATCCGCCGCTTGCGCTCGGGCGACATCGGGTCGATCAGGGCCTGGTTGCCGTCGCGGAGATCCACGGCGCACCAGCGGGGCGCGGCCTCGACGCGGCGGGCGGGCCAGGCGCGGTCCGGCAGGTCGAACCGGAACTGCTGGTGGTAGGGCAGGTAACGCTGGAACGGCATCCGGCTGGGGCGCTGCCGGGCGATCGGATCGGTCTCAGCGTCGGTGACAGGTTGAGCCATCTCGGAGTGCTCCCTGGGAACATGTGGCGTCAGCAGATCGGAAGGTGTCGGCGAGGTGCCGGGCGACGGTGCGCGGCGGTGCCGAGAAGAAGTTCGGATGTGCTGGACGGCGCGGTTCAACTCCGCGACGAGGTGCCGGCCGGTCAGGCCTCGTCGCGGCAGCCAAGGAGAAGGTACGCCCGCCACATGACAAGGTCACCCTACGTGGCGAGGTGGGTGGTGGGAAGCCAGGTCCGGACTATGGGACCGGTGTCACGGTCTCCTCGGGGGCCGCGGCGCCCAGCCGCGGCGTCCGTTCGGCCCAGCCCACCGCGGGCACGATCGCCGCTCCGACCAGCACGAAGAGCGCTGCCATCGGTAACCAGCCCCAGCCGCCGATGGTCACGCCGAGGGCGGTCAGGCCCGCCGGGGCGATCAGGTACTGCACCTGCTCGCCGAGCCGCAGCGCCCCCACGTACGCGCCGCGCTGGTCGTCCGGCGGAAGGGTGGCGGTGAGCCCCCAGGTGCCCGCCGACTCGATCAACTCGGCCAGGATCAGCACCGTCGCGGCGGCCACCAGCACCACGACGGTGAGCGGACCCCGGGTGACCGCGGAGAGCGGCAGGACCAGACAAGAAAGGGCGATCAGCAGACCCCCACGACGGGAGGCCCGCGCCGCGCCCGCGGCGGTGTCGGCACCCCGGCTGACGCGTACCTGGAGCAGCACGATCAGGACCGTGTTGAGCAGCACCAGCGCGGCGATCACCGTCTTCGGGGCGTCGGTGTGCGTGAGGATCCACAGCGGCATGACCGTCAGGTAGAGCACCCCGTGCGCGGTGAGCAGCCCAGACAGCAGGGACACCGCCATGAACGGGCGGTCCCGCAGCACGGCGAGCCGACTCATCGGCTCCACCGGCCGGGTCACCTGCGGCAGTCGGGGCAGCCGTCGCACGAACAGCGCCGTGATAAAGAAGACCGCCGAGATGAACCAGACCATTCCCCGGTACGCCTCGATCGTATCCACCGCCAGCACCAGGCCGCTGACCACCGCGCCCAGCCCGAAGCCGACGTTCAACGACGAGCGCTGGTACGCCATCGCCGTGACCCGTTCGGCCGGGGGGACCGCGTTGATCGAGTAGACCTGCCGGGCCACGCCTGTCGACGCGTCCACGGCTGCCAGCGCCACCACCACGGCGAGGAAGCTCGCGAAGCCGCCCACGAACGGGTACGCCGCGAAGAGCGCGGCGTTCAGCACCAGCCCGACCACCCAGACCCGCTGCGGCCCGTACCGGTCGGTGAGCCCGCCCAGCGGCACCGTACCCAGCAGCGACACCCCCGCCGCGATGGAGAGGCCCAGCCCGACCTGGGCGGCGCTGAGGCCGAGCGCCCGGGTGAAGAAGACGGCGCTGCCGGCGTGGAACATGCCGCTGCCGACGGCTCCGACCATGGCCTGGACTGCCAGGGCGCGGGTCAACCCGGCGGGCGGTACGACGTGACGGACGGCGGTGCGGATGATCTCTCTGGCCCCCATGGGCGGTGAGTGAATCCGGTCCCCATGGTTCCCGTCGAACCTTTTAGGCTGGGCCGAATCCTGGGTTCGGGGGTCGTGTGTCCGAGTTGCGGTTCAGCCTGGCCGATGTGGCGGGAGTGCGGGTCGCCGTGTCGCCGGCCAACGAGACGGTCATGAGCATGTGGGCGCTGGCCAGCCCGCTCCGCTACGCGGTGCACCTGCCCTGGATCGACCGGGCCCGGGTGACGTTGCGCCGCCCCGAGGTGGCTGCCCGGGTCCGACCGCTTGTGGACCTGACCTGGCGGGGTTGCCCGTTGCCCGATTTCCTCACCCCGGCGGCCCGCCCGAACGTGGAGATGGCCGAGCAACTCGACCAGATCGCGGCGACGCCACCCGACGTGGTGGTTCGGGACCTGCTGGCGACCACCCCGCGCCGGCCGCTGAGTCCGTTCGGGCGGGCGCTGCTCGCCGAGCCCCGCGAGCTGCTGCCGCAGCTCGTCAACGCGGTACGGGTCTGGTACGACGAGGCGATCTCCCCGGACTGGCCGCGGATGCGCGCGCTGCTCGACGCCGACGTGGCGTACCGCGCCGCCCAGCTCGCCGAGGGCGGGGCCGGTCATTTCTTCGAACAGTTGCACCCGAGCCTGCGCTGGCTCGGTGACCGGGTGGTCGGCGACGACCCGTTCGAGCGGGACTTCGACCTGCGCGGTCGTGGGTTGGCGCTGAACCCGACGGTGTTCACCGAGCGGCGGGTGCTGTGGAATCTGCTGGAGGCATCGCTGCCCGCCGCGGCCTATCCGGTCCGTGCGGTCGGGACGCTCTGGGAGGCGACCGCGACGCCGTCCGGCGACGCGCTGGCACGGGTGGTCGGCGGAGGCCGGGCGACGCTGCTGCACCTGCTCGACACGGCGGCCACCACCACCGACCTGGCCCGGCGCACCGGGATGTCGGGCGGGAGCGTCTCGCAGCACCTGGCCGCGCTGCACGCCGCCGGCCTGGTCTCCCGGTCCCGGCAGGGCCGGCACGTCCTCTACCGCAACACCGACGCCGCGACGGTCCTCGTCCGGGCCAGCCGCGGCGGATGACCCGGCCGGGCCGGATCAGGTGAGGAGCAGGTCGGCGAGCGGCCGGCGGCGACGCAGGGCGGTCTCCCGGTCCCGCAGGTCCTCGGGGAGCGCGAACGGGTCGCCGAGCCGGCCGACGGCGACCACCACCAGCGGCCGGATCCCGACCGCGAGGTCCAGCTCGGTGGCGAGACCGGCCCGGTCGAAGCGGGTGAGCTGGCGCACGTGCAGGCCGAGCGCGGTGGCCTGCACGGTCAGGTGCGCGACGGCCTGCCCCAGGTCGTACGCGGCCCGTTCCGGATCGCCGCCGGTGTGCGCGCCGACCACCAGGGCGGCGGCGTGCCGCGTCCAGCGCTGGTCGTCCGCCGGCAGGCTGACGAAGATCCGCTTCCACGTCTCGTCCTGCCGGTGGCCGAGCGCGAACCGCCACGGCTGGGTGTTGCCGGCCGAGGGCGCCCAGCGGGCGGCCTCCAGCAGGGAGGTGGCCTCGTCCTCGGTGAGTTCGGCGGCCGGGTCGAAGGCGCGCGGGCTCCAGCGGAAGGCGAGCAGCGGGGTGAGGTCGGGCATGCGGTAAAGCATCCCTGATGGGCCTTTTGCCCCTGACGTCGGCCCCGGTCAGATGTGGCTAAGAGCACCCGTAACGGACATAGGGTCAGGGCGTTCCCGCGCTCGGGCTGTCGGTCGGCGACGGCGCGTCCCGGCTCACCGGCTCGCCCTCGGTGACCGGCCCGGCCAGCGGCACGGTGGCCGGCGCCGCACCCGGCTCGCCGGTCAGCTTCAGGGTGCCGAAGGCGGCCCGGACCGCCGCCGGGGTGCCGTCCGGCCGGTAGCAGTAGATGCCCACGTCCAGCGGGGCGTTCAGCGAGGCCGAGGTCGACTCGACCGAGTAGCACTCGCCGCTCACCCCGGGGAGCGGGGCGGCCGGCGAGACCGCGAGCGGGGCGCGCCGGTCGGTGAGCACCTCCAGCCAGTCGGTGAACGGGTGCTGCACCCGCGGGTCCAGCTTCCGGGGCACGGCGTCGTCCGCGTCGCCGAGGCGTACACAGCCCGCCGGCTGCGCCCAACCGGCGGAGGGCAGGGCGCACTGGAAGAGCCCGTCCGCGGTGGCGGCGAGCGACACGTCGACCGTGCCGCCCTGCCCCCAGCCCGGCACGTCCACCCGCCAGGTGCCGTCGTTCGCGCTGGTCACCGCAACCGTCCGGGCCGTACCGTCGGCCGGCTCGAAGGCGTACGTGGCGGTGAGGTGCCGGTCCTGGGCGGCGGCGGCCAGCGCGGCGAGCTCGTCCCGGGCCGCGTCCACCTCGGCCGGGACGGGGTCGGCGGTGCTGGTCGGGGCCGGGCTCGGCGGGTCGGCGGTGCAGGCGGCCAGGAGCGCCGGCAGGGTCAGCGCCAGGGCGCCGGCAAGCCGTCGGGCCGCGCGTCGGTGTGCGTGCACCGGGACATTCTGCGGTGCGGCGCGGGTCCGGGGAGCCCCCCGCCCGGGTGTTCCGGTCGGCGTGTCGCGCGGCCCGGCCGGCCGCGGTGAGCCGCCCCACGCCGGGCCGGATGGTGGGATCACCCGACCCGGCCTCGCGCGCCGCCCGATACCCTGGGGTGGTCTGACACGCGCCGCCGGACGGAAGACCGGCGGCGTCGGCACGCTCAGGGTCGTCGCTGGGAGGGAGTGCACCGTCGTGGCACTCGTGGTGCAGAAGTACGGCGGGTCCTCCGTCGCCAACGCCGAGCGGATCAAGCGGGTGGCCGAGCGCATCGTGGCCGCCCGCAAGGCCGGCGACGACGTGGTCGTGGTGGTCTCCGCCATGGGGGACACCACCGACGAGTTGCTCGACCTGGCCAACCAGGTCAGCCCCCTGCCGCCCGGCCGCGAGCTGGACATGCTGCTCACCGCCGGGGAGCGGATCTCCATGGCGCTGCTCGCCATGGCCATCCACAACCTGGGGTACGAGGCCCGCTCGTTCACCGGCTCCCAGGCCGGCGTGCTCACCACCTCGGTGCACGGCCGGGCCCGGATCATCGACGTCACGCCGGGCCGCCTCAAGGGGGCGCTGGACGAGGGCGCGGTGGTCATCGTGGCCGGCTTCCAGGGCGTCTCGCAGGACACCAAGGACGTCACGACGCTGGGCCGGGGCGGGTCGGACACCACCGCCGTGGCCCTCGCGGCCGCCCTGGACGCGGACGTCTGCGAGATCTACACCGACGTGGACGGCGTCTTCACCGCCGACCCGCGGATCGTGCCGAACGCCCGGCACATCAAGCACATCACCTACGAGGAGATGCTGGAGCTGGCCGCCTGCGGCGCCAAGGTGCTGCACCTGCGGAGCGTCGAGTACGCCCGGCGCGCGGGGTTGCCGATCCACGTCCGTTCGTCATACTCGACCAACACCGGCACGATGGTCACCGGATCGATGGAGGACCTTCCTGTGGAACAGGCACTGATCACCGGGGTCGCCCACGACCGCAGCGAGGCGAAGATCACCATCGTCGGCGTGCCCGACGAGCCGGGTGCCGCCGCGCGGATCTTCGACACCGTGGCCGGCGCCGAGATCAACATCGACATGATCGTGCAGAACGTGTCCACCGAGGGCACCGGCCGCACCGACATCTCGTTCACCCTGCCCAAGACCGACGGCCCGACCGCGATGGCCGCGCTCAGCAAGATCCAGGAGCAGGTCAAGTTCAAGGGCCTGCTCTACGACGACCACGTCGGCAAGGTCTCCCTGATCGGTGCCGGCATGCGCTCGCACCCGGGTGTCGCGGCCGGCTTCTTCGCCGCCCTCGGCGCGGCCGGCGTGAACATCGAGATGATCTCCACCTCGGAGATCCGGGTCTCCGTGGTCTGCCGGGACACCGACCTCGACAAGGCGGTCCGGGCCATCCACGACGCCTTCGACCTGGGCGGTGACACCGAGGCGGTCGTCTACGCGGGCACGGGGCGGTAGCGCGGATGTCGTCGCTGCCCACCCTCGCCGTGGTCGGGGCGACCGGTGCCGTCGGCACGGTGATGTGCCAGATCCTCTCCTCCCGCCGCAACGTGTGGGGCGAGATCCGGTTGCTCGCCTCCGAGCGCTCGGCCGGCCGCCAGATCCCGTGCCGGGGCGAGATGCTGACCGTGCAGGCGCTCACCCCCGAGGCGTTCGACGGCGTGGACGTGGCCATGTTCGACGTCCCGGACGCGGTTTCCGCCGAGTGGGCGCCGGTCGCGGTCAGCCGCGGCGCGGTCGCGGTCGACAACTCCGGCGCGTTCCGGATGGACCGCGACGTCCCGCTGGTCGTCCCCGAGATCAACCCCGAGCAGGTCCGCAACCGGCCGAAGGGGATCATCGCCAACGCCAACTGCACCACCCTGGCGATGATCGTGGCGATCGCCCCGCTGCACCGGGAGTACGGCCTGCGCGAGCTGGTCCTCGCCTCGTACCAGGCGGTCTCCGGGGCGGGGCAGGCCGGCGTGGACGCGCTGCACGCCCAGCTCGGCAAGATCGCCGGGGACCGGGTGCTCGGCTCCCGGCCGGGCGACGTCCGGCAGGCGGTCGGCGACGAGCTGGGCCCGTTCCCGGCCCCGCTGGCGCTCAACGTGGTGCCCTGGGCCGGCTCGCTCGCCGACGGCGGCTGGTCGTCCGAGGAGCTGAAGATGCGCAACGAGTCGCGCAAGATCCTCGGGCTGCCCGACCTCAAGGTCTCCGCGACCTGCGTCCGGGTGCCGGTGGTGACCGGTCACTCGGTCGCCGTGCACGCGGTCTTCGCCACCGAGGTGGACGCCGAGGGTGCCCGCGAGGTGCTGCGCAACGCGCCCGGCGTGATCCTGGTCGACGACCCGGCCGCCGGCGAGTTCCCGATGCCGATCGACGCGGTGGGCACCGACCCGTCGTGGGTCGGCCGGATCCGCCGCGCGGTGGACGACCCGCGCGCCCTGGACCTCTTCGTGACGGGCGACAACCTCCGCAAGGGAGCCGCCCTGAACACCGCCCAGATCGCCGAGCTCCTGGCAAAGGAACTCACCCGCCCCTGATGGTGGAGGGCTTTCAGGCGGCGGAGAGATGGACGCCGTCTCGGCCGTGGCGCTTCACCGCGTAGAGGGCCTGGTCGGCGCGGCGCAGGGTCCGCTCCGGGGTTTCGCCGGGGCGGGGTAGGGCAACCCCGACGCTGATCGTCCGGCCGGTGCGGCGGGCCGCCTCGGTGAGCCGCTCGGCGATCCGGACCGCCTCCTCCGGGCGGCTCACCTCGATCACCGCGACGAACTCGTCGCCACCGGTCCGGTACAGCTCGTCGCCCTGGCGCAGCGCGCTCTCCAGCGCCCGGGCCAGCCCCACCAGCAGCCGGTCGCCGGCCTGGTGGCCGTACGTGTCGTTGACGTCCTTGAAGCCGTCCACGTCGATCGCCAGCAGGGCGGTACGCCCCGGCGTGGCGCTCGCGATCCGCTGCCCGAACGGCCCGGTGTGCCGCAGCCCGGTGAGCGGGTCCGAGCTGGCCTGCTCGCGCAGCCGGGCGAGCGTACGCAGCCGGTCGAGACAGGTCCACGCCTGCCCGGCCAGCAGCTCGATCAGGTTGACCGTGGTCGGGTCGGGCCGCAGCAGCCGCTCGTCGGCGACCAGCAGCACCCCGCCGCCGTCCGGCGGGCCGACCGGCACCGCCACCAGGGTGCGCGCCCCGGCCCGGGTCAGCGGCAGGTAGTCCTCGGTCGGTGGATGCCCCGCCTCGCCCAGCGTGTACGCCGAGCCGTGCCGGTGCGCCCGGTTGATCATGCGGTCGAGCGCCGCCGGGCCGGCCTCGGCCAACTCGGCCCGGATCCGGGCCTCCAGCGCGCCGGGGGTGCCCGTCGGCGCGCCCAGCCGGCTCTCGCGCCGTCCGGCGAGGATCAGCACCGCGGCGGAGAGGGCCGAGACGTCCCGGGCCGCGGTGATCGCGGCGGTCAGCAGATCCCACTCGGTCGGGGCGGTGGTCATGGCGGTGGCGTGCCGGAGCAGCTTCTCGCTGCGGCTCTCGGCCGGCGGGCCGCCGAGCGCCCCGATCCGCGCGCCGAGCCGGTCGGCCAGCCGCTGTGCGGTCTCGGCCCACCGCCCCAGCTCGACCGGGCCGCTCCACTGCAGGTCCAGCACGCCGAGCGGCCGGCCCGCCCGGTCCCGCACCGGCACGCAGATCTCGGCCGTGACGTCGGGGCGTACCGGGAGGTAGTCGGGGTCGGCGGTCACGTCGGGGACGGTGGCGGGCTCGGCGGAGTCGTACACCCGGCCGACGATGCCGGTCTTCGGCGGGACGGTGGAGAAGACCTGCCAGGCGCCGGTGGCCGCGACACAGCGGAGCCGGTCGTGGACCTGGAGCAGGATCGAGATCGTCGCCGGGGTGTGCCGGGCCAGCGCCGCGACGGTCCACTGGCACGCCTCCAGCGCGGTCGACGCCATCGGAAGGCGGACCGTGACGTCTCGGACGACTCGCTCGTGATCCACGTCGTTCCTGCTGAGAGGGGCCGGGGGCGCGATCAAGGGTACCCAGCGGAGGGGCCGCCGACCTTCGTACACATGTGCTATCCACAGGCTGTGGACGGGGCCTGTGGGTGCGGTGGGGCCCCGCGAGGGGAGCCGGCGACGATAGCGTGAGGGTCCCGGGCTCGTCAGGAGGCGCCGATGCTCATCGCCCAGCTCAGCGACCCGCACGTGACCACCGGCCCGCTCGCCGCCGAGCAGGCGTCCGGGCTGCACCGGGCGCTCGGCCGGGTGCTCGCCCTCCGTCCCCGGCCGGACTGCGTGGTGATCACCGGCGACCTGGTCGCCAACGGCCGGCCCGACGAATACCTGGCCCTGCGCGACGTCATCGGGCGCTTCCCGCTGCCGGTGCACCTGGCCACCGGCAACCACGACGACCGCGAGTCGCTGCTCGACACCTTCGGCGGCACCCCCTGCCTGGCCGGCGGCTTCTCGGCCTACTACCACGTCGACCACGAGGACGGGACGCTCGTCGTGCTCGACTCGCTGGCCTCGGGTGACGACGCCGGCCGGCTCGGCGACGACCAGCTCGGCTGGCTCGACGGCGTGCTCGCCGGTCGGCCGGAGGTGCCCGCCGTGGTGTGCCTGCACCATCCGCCGGTAGCGGTCGGCGTCCCGGCCATGGACGCCATGGGGCTGACCGACGCCGACGCCCTGGCCGAGGTGATCGGGCGTCACCGGCATGTGGTCCGGGTGGTCGCCGGCCACCTGCACCGGCCGGTGACCAGCGCCTTCGCCGGCACCGTGCTGACCACCGCGCCGAGCACCTGGATGCAGGTCAGCCTGGCCATGACGGACGACTCGGAAATCGGGTGGGTCGCCGAGCCGACCGCGTTCCTGCTGCACCGGGTCGCCGACGGTGGCTGCGTGACACACACCGTGCAGGTCAGCCACGCCGCCGGGCAGACCTGCTGGTTCTGAGGGGTGGAGCGGCTCCTCTGGTAGGTCGCCCGGACCACCGACTACCTGGCGGACCGGCGGGGTGTCGCCGGGCGCTGGTCGCCGCTCGCGATTCGGAAGCTGGTCATCGGCACGGCCGCCGGCCTGACCCAGGTGAAATGTCCCGATGCAACCTGGGTCGCGGATGCGCCCGTCACGGGTGTGGAGGGTCCCGGAGAGGAGCGGCATGCGGGCCGAGGACGAGACCGAGTACGTGGAGTACGTGACCGCGCGGATACCCGTGCTGCACCGCACCGCGTACCTGTTGTGCGGGGACGCGCACCAGGCGGACGACATCGTGCAGACCACGCTCACCAAGCTGTACCGGCACTGGCGGCGCGCCGCCGGTGCGGACAACACCGACGCGTACGTCCGCCGGATGCTCGTACGCACCTACCTCGACGACCGGCGCGGCGGCTGGTCCCGGATCCGCCTGATGTCGGAGACGCCCGACCGGCCGGCCGCCGGGGCGTCCCCCATCGAGGACCGCCAGGCGGTCCGTGACCTGCTCGCCGGGCTGCCACCTGCCCAGCGGGCCGTCCTGACACTCCGGTTCGCCTGCGATCTCTCCGTCGCCGAGGTGGCCGGCCTGCTCGGCTGCTCCGCCGGCAACGTCAAGAGCCACACCTCGCGAGGGCTGGCGGCGCTCCGCCGCCGGCTCGACCTCGAGGCCTGCACCGACCAGCGAGCGGGAGGATGACATGACCTGGGACGAGGAGCAGGCGGGCCGGGCCGTCCACCGGACGCTGACCCAGGCACCCGTGCCACCCAGCCGGGTGGACGTCGGAGCGGTGCTGCGGGCCGGCCGCCGGGACGAGCGGCGACGTCGTCGGCTCACCGTCGCGCTGGCGGCGGTGGCGGTGCTCGCCGTCGGGCTCGGCTCGGCGGTGACGGTCGGCCGGAGTGGACCCGACCGCGGCCCGGGTGAGGTCGCCGACCGCCCGCCCGAGATCCTGCCCACCCCCACGGTGGTGCCGGTGACCGTCACCGTCGCCGACGCCGCCGCGCCGTGCGCTTACGAGCAGTACCCGGTGCCGACGGAGGCGTGGTTCCCGCGGGTGACCGCGGCCGACCCCACCGGCCGCTTCCTGGCCGGGACCGCCGAGGTGAGCGACAAGCTGGTCGAACAGGTGCGGTCCTACCTCGTGCTCTGGGACCGGGGGCGACCGTCGCTCGTCGACGTGCCCTGGGCGAGGGCCGAGGTGACCGCCGTGAACGCCGCCGGCGTCGTGGTCGGCAACGGTCAGTCACCGAAGGGTCGATCCAGCGTCTACTGGGTCTACCGAGACGGGAAGGTGCGGAACCTGACCCCGCCGGCGGGATATGCGGAGGCCCGTCCCGTCGCCGTCAACGATCGCGGTGACATCCTCGGGACAGTCGGCTCGGCCTCCGATCGCGACAGCGCTTTGGTGGTTTGGTCGGCGGGCACGGACGGGCCGCCGCAAATGCTCGGCCAACCCGAGCCCGGTCGGGTCATCAGCTGGACCAACGACGGCACGGTGATCCGGTTCGAAGCCGAATCGCCACCCGGGGGGACGGCGAGGATTCGCCTCCTGCGGGCCGACGGCAGCAGCGCGGTGTTCCCCCTCCCCGCGGGCTGGAGTCCGGGAAGTATGCGGTTTGAGCAGTCGCCGTTGGGGGGTGACTGGCTGGCCGGGATCGTTTCCGGCGGCGGCGAGAAGTCCTCGCCGGGGGTGTTGAACCTTCGGACCGGGCAGCTCGTCGTCTACCACGGCCTGGACACCCGCAACCACTTCACGGTGGTCGCCGGCCCGGACGGGAGACTGCTGGCCGGCGTACCGGGCCAGGGCTGGAGGCTGGTCGAGCGGGACGGCACCGCACGTACCGTTCCACTGCCCGCCGGTGCGAACCCCGAGTACGGGCCGCAGCCGATTCTGCTCGACGATGCGGGGACGATCTACGGAGCGGTGCACCCGACCGAGCCGGGTCCGCGCCGGGGCGTCCGGGACGTGCCGACGGTCTGGCGCTGCCGCTGATGAGAGGCCTTCGGCCGGATACCACCGGCGGACCGGCAGATGTTGACCACCGATCGGTCGTGTTCGGCTCGTCCGCAGATGTATTTACCGGCGGGAAGGTTGCGCGAGCAAGATTCTCCACGTGACATGAAGGGGTCGATCCCGAGGCGCCCGGGTCGCGGACCGGCCGCCTCGACCGACACCTGATCGTGGATCAGCAGGCGCCGCACCCTCCTGCTGGTCCGCCCCGCGCACGGCGCCGGCTCCCTGGTCCCTGGGGGCCGGCGCCGTGGGCGTGCACCGGATCCCCCAGGGATTCCGCGTCTCAGCCGAGCAGGGCGTCGCGCAGCGCGGGGGCCAGCACCTCCGGCGGCACTTCGTGGAAGCCACCCGCCAGGCTGACGTGGGTGGCCCCGGGGATCACCTCGGCGGTCGCCACGGCCGCGTCCCGCAGCCACGGCGGGCTGCCGGTGCTGTCCAGCACCACGGTGGGAGTGGCGATCGCGGTGAGCCGGTCCGCGGGCAGTTCGCCGTAGCCGGTGACCGTGGTGTCGTAGGCCAGGGTGTGCGCCAGCCCCGCCATCCAGGCCCACTCCGGGGCGTCGCGCATCCCGGTGATTGCCTCGGCGGGCACGCCGACCGCGTCGGTCAGGAAGAGTGCGACCGCCTCGTCGCGCCGGCCGGACGAGACCAGCTCGCTCAACCGCTCGGCCAGCCCCGGCTTGCGGCCGCCGTGCGGGCCGGCCTGGAACGGCGGCTCGAAGAGCGCCAGCCCGGTGACCGGCACCCCCTCTGCCGCCGCGTACGCCGCGAGGATCGCGCCGGAGGAGAGGCCGTAGAGGTGGGCGCGACCGCCGGCCCGGTCGATCAGGGCGGCGACGTCCTCGATCTCGCGCTGCACCGCGTACGGCCCGGTGTCGTCACTGTCGCCGCGACCCCGGCGGTCGTAGCCGTAGACGGTGAAGTCGGCGGTGAGTGCGGCGGCCAGCGGGCGGGTGGTGCTCCGGTCGTTGAAGGCCCCGCCGACCAGGACGATCGGCGGCCCGTCGCCGGCTGTCTCGTAGGCGATCGTGGTGCCGTCGGCGGACCGCACCGAGTCCACCGTCCAGTTGGTCCCGCTCGACTCCATGGCTACATTCCTAGCCCATACCTCCGACAGCGGTGGGGCGTGAAGGAATTCACCCGCCGGTCATGTCCGACTAGTCGGGCGTACCGGTGCAGGTCGCCGTCGGTATCCAGAGTTGCGATGCACTGCCCCGGTCGACCGATCGCTTGACGGGTGGCAAGCTTGCTTCGGCAGGCGGCGTCCCCCCGACCGCCGTCATCCGCGATCGACCCCTGTCACGGCACGTCCAGGGTCACCGGTGCGAACCATCGCCCGGACAGCCACGCGCCGAGTCTCACGAGGAGTTCCATGTCCGTCCCCGGGATGCGCCGCCGGGCCGCCGTCGGCCTGGCCGCACTCGCCGCGACCGCGTTCACCGCGGTCGCCGTCAACCCCAACCAGGCCGAGGCCGGCCCGAAGCCGGTCGACGTCAAGCTGCTCGCCATCAACGACTTCCACGGCAACCTCGAGCCGCCGACCGGGTCCAGCGGCTCCATCGCCGGGCAGCCCGCCGGTGGCGCGGCGTACCTGGCCGCCCACCTCGACGCGCTGCGTGGCACCACGGAGGAGGAGCGGGAGCGCACCATCACGGTCGCCGCCGGTGACCTGATCGGCGCCTCGCCGCTGCTCTCCGCCGCGTTCCACGACGAGCCCACCATCGAGGAGATGAACCTCGCCGGGCTCCAGTTCGCCAGCGTCGGCAACCACGAGTTCGACGAGGGCGCCGCCGAGCTGCTCCGGATGCAGAACGGTGGCTGCCACCCGGTGGACGGCTGTGGCGACGGCACCCCGTTCGCGGGCGCCAACTTCCAGTACCTCTCGGCGAACGCCTTCAAGACCGCCACCGGCAAGCCGCTGCTGCCGCCGTACGGCATCAAGAAGGTCGACGGCGTCAAGATCGGCTTCATCGGGATGACCCTGGAGGGCACCCCGCAGATCGTCAGCCAGCAGGGTGTCGCCGGCCTGTCCTTCGCCGACGAGGCGGACACCGCCAACAGGTACGCCCGCATCCTGCGCGCCCAGGGCGTGCAGGCCATCGTCGTGCTGCTGCACGAGGGCGGCGTGCAGAACGGCGGCGGCATCAACGACTGCGTCGGCTTCAGCGGCCCGATCGTCGACATCGCGAACCGGATGGACCCGTCGATCGACGTGATCGTCAGCGGGCACACCCACGCCGCGTACAACTGCAACATCAACGGCAAGCTGGTCACCAGCGCCAGCTCGTTCGGCCGCCTGGTCACCGACATCGACCTGAAGGTCGACCGGCGCAGCGGCGACATCGTCAGCGCGTCGGCGAACAACGTCGTGGTGACCCGGACCGTCGACCCGGACACGGCCACGAACGACCTGATCACCCGCTACAAGACCGCCCTCGGCCCGGTGGCCGACAAGGTCGTCGGCGAGACCACCAGCGTGATCACCAAGACCCAGGAGAACCTGTACCAGACCGGGGTCGACGTCAACGGCAAGCCGACGTACCAGACCGGTGAGTCGCCGCTCGGCAACGTGATCGCCGACGCCCAGCTCGCCGCGACCGACAACGAGCAGAACGCGGTCGCCGCGTTCATGAACCCCGGTGGTGTCCGCGCCGACCTCGACGCCGGCCCGGTCACCTACGCCGAGGCGTTCACCGTCCAGCCGTTCGCCAACAACCTGGTGACCCTGGACCTCACCGGCGCGCAGCTCTACTGCATGCTGGAGCAGCAGTTCACCACCGCCAAGGTGCTCTACGCGTCCTCGACCGTGCACTACGTCGTCGACGTCAACGGCACCACGGCGCCGGCCGCCACGCCGTGCAGCGGCACCCGGGTGGTCCGGGGAAGCCTCACCATCAACGGCACCCCGGTGAGCGACACCGCGACCTACCGGGTCACGGTGAACAACTTCCTCTCCGGCGGTGGTGACGGCTTCAGCGTCCTCACCGGTGGCACCAACCCGGTGACCGGCATGATCGACCTGGACGCCTTCACCGCGTACCTGACCGAGAAGTCGCCGGTCTCCGCGCCGGCGCTGGACCGGATCCAGACCACCGCGGAGGTCCCCGCCGCCTGACGGCCGACCGCACGACGACGGGCCCCGGAGCGTTGCTCCGGGGCCCGTTCGTCTGCCGGCGTCGGTTGTCAGGCGGGCGCGGGCTCCGGCTCCCGGACCGGTGCGGTGGCGCGGCCGTCCTGGGCGGCGGTGAGCAGCGGGCGCAGCGACAGGGCCAGCACCGAGGCGGCCAGGCAGCCGCCCACCACGACCGCCACCCAGACCCGGCCGTGCGCGGCGCCGATCAGCGGCCCGGCGGTGACCGGGCCGATCACCCCGCTGATCCCGAAGATCATCGAGCTCATCGCGTTGTAGCGGCCGCGCAGCTCGTCGGTGGCGAGCGCGTTGGTCAGCGCGGGCATCACCGGCGACAGCATCGTCTCGCCGAACCCGAAGATCGCCGAGCAGGCCACCACGCCGAGCGCCGCGAGCAGCGCGTTGCCGGTTCCGACCACGCCGGCTGCGCCGAGGACCAGCCACGCGGTCGCGAAG
>NZ_JBSSLX010000067.1:0-27670 GCF_053890995.1 Micromonospora sp. I033
CCGGGCGGTGCGCGGGGCGCGATCCGGCCCGGTCGATGCGACCGGCCGGGGGGACCGGCCGACCGGTGACCTGGGTGCGGCCGTCCGGCCGGTGCGGCGGGCACGACCGCCGGAGCGCCCGTCGGCCGGCGCGGCGGAGTCGACCGGAGCGGAGGAGGCGGCCGGGCTGCGGGAATGGGACCCTTGGCGCGGTGAGCGGGCGCGGAAGGCGGTACTTTTCCCGATACGCGCCGTCATGGTTGACGGTCACGCCTCATGAAAGTAAGTTTCATCCGTGGCGAAGAGTCCGAAGATTTCTGCGAGTCACGAGCCCGGTGGACTGATCGTCCACATCAGCGGCCTGCTGCCCTCGCTGTCCCCGGCCGAGCAGCGGGTGGCCCGGCTGGTCGTCGCCGACCCGGCCGATGCCGCCCGGCGCACCATCACCGATCTCGCCACCGCCGCCGAGACATCCGAGGCCACCGTCATCCGGTTCTGCCGGTCCGTCGGCATGGACGGCTACCCCCAGCTGCGCATCCGGCTCGCCGCCGAGGCCGCCCGCCGGGTCGAGCCACCGGACGCCCGGGTGGTCGGCGGTGACATCCCGCCCGGCGCCGACCTGGCGCAGATCATCGCGACCATCGCCTTCAACGACGCGCGGGCCGTCGAGGAGACCGCCGAGCAGCTCGACCCGGCCGTCTGCGAGCAGGTGGTCGAGGCGATCGGCGCGGCCGGCCGGATCGACGTCTACGGCGCCGGCGCCAGCGGCTTCGTCGCCTCGGACTTCCAGCAGAAGCTGCACCGCATCGGCCGCACCGCCTTCTACTTCCCGGACGTGCACACCGCGCTCACCTCGGCCGCCCTGCTCGGCCGGGGCGACGTCGCGGTCGGCATCTCGCACACCGGCACCACCTCGGACGTCATCGAGGTGCTCGAACAGGCCCGCGCCCGGGGCGCCACCACCGTCGCGCTGACCAACTTCCCCCGCTCACCGATCACCGAGGTCGCCGACCACGTGCTGACCACCGCTGCCCGGGAGACCACGTACCGCTCCGGCGCGATGGCCAGCCGGCTGGCCCAGCTGACCGTCGTCGACTGCCTCTTCGTCGGGGTGGCCGCGCGGAACCGGGCCAAGGCCAGGAAGGCCCTGGAGGTGACCGCCGAGGCGGTCCGGTCGCGCCGGGTGGGCGCCGGCCGGAGGCGGGGATGACGGCGGGACGGGTGGAGCGGGACGAGATGGCCGCGGTGCGGCCCGTGGTCCGGGTGGGTGCTCCCACCGAGCGGCGCAACCCGCACAGCGTCGATCTCGACCTGATGTCGACCCGGGACGTGCTCACCGTCATCAACGAGGCCGACCGGCGGGTTCCCGCCGCGGTGGCCGCCGTCCTCGACGAGATCGCCGAGACCGTCGACCTGGCCGTCGCCGCGCTGCGCGGCGGGAACCGGGTGCACTACTTCGGCGCCGGCACCTCCGGCCGCCTCGGCGTGCTGGACGCCGCCGAGCTGGCCCCCACCTTCAACTCGCCGCGGCACTGGTTCTGCGCCCACCTGGCCGGCGGCCCCGAGGCCATGTGGCGGGCCGTGGAGGACGCCGAGGACGACGAGCGCGGCGGCGCCGCCGAGGCCACCGACTGCGTACGTCCCGGCGACCTGGTGGTCGGGCTGGCCGCCAGCGGGCGCACCCCGTACGTCCTCGGGGCGCTCGCCGCGTCCCGGGCCCAGGGGGCCGCGACCGTGCTGCTCTGCGCCAATCCGGAGGCCGACGCCGCGGCGTCGGTCGACGTCTTCATCGGGGTGGACACCGGACCCGAGGTGGTCACCGGGTCGACCCGGATGAAGGCGGGCACCGCGCAGAAGCTGGTGCTCAACACGTTCTCCACGGCCGTGATGGTGCGCCTGGGCCGGGTCTACTCGAACCTGATGATCGACATGGTGGCCACCAACGCGAAGCTGCGCGGCCGGATGATCTCGATCCTCATGGAGGCCACCGGCTGTGCCGAGGAGATCTGCCGCAGTGCCCTGAACGAGGCCGACGGCGACCTCAAGACCGCCCTGGTCTCGCTCGTCTCCGGCGCCGAGGTCTCCGCCGCCCGGGCCGCCCTGGCCCGCTCCGCCGACCAGGTGCGCGGCGCGCTCAACCTGCTCGCCTCCTGACGCCGCCACCCGCCGGATCCCCTCCCGGCCGCGTCCGCACCACGGGTGCGACGCACATCACGTGACGGGAGGGGACGTCTCTGGCGGTGCGGATTGTTCCACCAGGCGTGGGGTAATCATCACCCGTGGCTGAACCGGCCGGTCCGCTCACGCGTATCTCGCAGTGACCAGGATCGCAATGAGGCGGTGACGCGGGTCGCTGTGTTCATGGAATTCGCAATGGTGCGATTTCCTGAGCGGACGACGATTCCGCTGCTCCGACGCCCCCCGAACGGGGCGTACGCGAGCCACCCGGGCAGGGGTCCTGACAGCAAACATGGACCGGGCTCTCAGCTACTACTCAGGCATTCGTGACAGTTTCGACTCACGACATGGAATCCCCGACGCGTCTCATCTGTTGTGTAGGTGTCAGCACCTACGGGCACAGCGGAGGTTACGGGGAGGGCTGATGAACGTGGGGATGGCAAGGAACCGGGCAACCGGCGCGAGCGAGGGGACCGTGGCAATCGTGGACAAGAACATCGGCATGCGTACCGACGAGGTCGCCGAGGAGCGGGACCTGGTCGGCGTCTACCTGCACGAGATCTCCCGGACGCCGCTGCTGGACGCCGCCAAGGAGGTCGATCTCTCCAAGGCGATCGAGGCCGGCCTCTACGCCGAGCACCTGCTCGGTGAGGACCGCGTCCCCGCCGGCGTCGACCGGGAGGACCTGGAGCGGCTGGTCGTCGAGGGTGAGCGCGCGAAGGACCTGTTCATCCGCGCCAACCTGCGACTGGTCGTCTCGATCGCCCGCCGCTACGTGCGGTCGGGCATGCCCATGCTGGACCTGATCCAGGAGGGCAACACCGGCCTGGTCCGCGCGGTCGAGAAGTTCGACTACGAGCGCGGCTACAAGTTCTCCACCTACGCGACCTGGTGGATCCGCCAGGCCATCAGCCGGGCGATCGCCCAGCAGGAGCGCACCGTGCGCCTGCCCGTGCACCTGGTCGAGGACGTCAACCGGATGCGCAACGTGGCCCGGCAGCTCACCCGTGAGCTGGGCAGCGACCCGGAGCCGGAGCAGATCGCGGCGGCGCTCGGCGTCACCGTCGAGCGGGTCAACGAGCTGGTCCGCTGGTCGCAGGACACCGTCTCGCTGGACACCCCGGTGGGCGACGACGGCGACACCAACCTCGGCGACCTGGTCGCCGACAGCGACGCCCCGTCGCCGGAGGAGATCGTCCTCACCGGCCTGGAGCGGCAGCGGATCGAGGGCCTGCTCAACCACCTCGACGACCGTTCGGCCGGCATCATGCGGGCCCGGTACGGCCTGGAGGACGGGCGCGAGCACTCGCTGACCGAGGTCGCCTCGCGGTTCTCGCTCTCCCGGGAGCGGATCCGCCAGCTGGAGATCCAGGCCCTCGGCCGGCTCCGTGAGCTGGCCCGGGCCGAGGGGCTGCAGGCGGCCTGAGCTGGTAGTAATGGACTGAACGAACGGCCGGCGTCCGATAGGGGGACGCCGGCCGTTCGCCGTGTCGGGGGTCAGCGCACCCGGCCGTAGCCCTGGATCGGCATCATGTTCATGTCCCGCTTCAGCACATTGCGGCCCGCGCTGGGCGCGTCGATCACCTGACCGCCGCCCACGTAGAGCGAGACGTGGCCGAGACCGTCGTAGAAGATGAGGTCGCCGGGCTGCAGCGAGCTGCGGCTGATCCGTGAGGTGGCGTTCCACTGCATCGCCGCGTTGTGCGGCAGCGACTTGCCCGCCGCCCGCCAGGCCGCCAGGGTGAGCCCGGAGCAGTCGTAACCGTCCGGCCCGTCCGCGCCCCAGACGTACGGCTTGCCGATCGCACCGTAGGCGTAGCGCACCGCCACGCCGGCGGAGCCGGAGATGGCCGGGGCGCTGCCGGCGGAGGTGGACCGGGCCGGCGCCTCGGTGGCCCGGCCGTACGCCTTCCGGCGCAGCTCGTAGAGGCGGGCCAGATCCGCCTCGATCTTCTTCTTGCCGGCGACCAGCTGCTTGGCCTGCGCCGCCTCCCGGGCCAGCGTGGCGTCCAGCCGGGTCTTCTGGTCGATCAGCCGGCGCTGGGTGTCGGTGAAGCCCGCGATGGTCTGCTGCCGCTGGCGGGTCAGCTGGTCCAGGGTGCCCAGCCGGTCCGGCAGCGTGGCCGGCCCGCCCGGCTCCAGCAGGGCCTGCATGGTGCGCATGCCGCCGGTCTTGTAGGCGGTCGCGGCGATGGCGCCCACGTCGGCACGGCTCCGCTCCGCCTGCTCCTGCAACGGGCCGATCCTGGCCTGCAACGTGGCCGCGGTGGCCTTGTTGGCCTTGATCTCTTCGTTGAGCTTGTTGTACGACTCGACGATTCGCTCCAGCTCAGTCGAGGACTTCTCGATCTGCTTCGTCAGCTCGGCGGGGGTGGGCTCGGCCCGAGCCACCGACGCCGGGGCGAGCAGCGCGGCCGAGAGGCCGGCGACCGCCAACGAGCGCAGCAGGATCCGTAAGGACGACAAGAGCGGAAAGCTCCTCTCCGATTCCTCGCCGGACGGCGCGCGCGGCCCGGCGACACCGGCCCGGGGCCATCCGGGTGGATGGCGGTCGACCGGACCGGCCCGCCCAACCTAACCCGTGACCCGAGTGACGGGGCGTTGAAGCAGGGGCGAAAGTTGGCAAAGTGCCAGGAAGTGCCGCCGGTACGGGTGACGCTTCGTGACCGGTTCGCGGGCGCGCCGTCGCGGTGCCGGAGCGGGGTGGGTGGATCGCACCAGTGGCCCGATTCGTCGTTCTGGGCGGATGTCGCCAGGCAACGCTCCGCAAAGTCATGACAAAGACGGAAATCGCTCCCGTTTCCCGGCGGGGTGCCCTGCCGGTGGCAGCCGGGTGGCCAGGGAAGACGCGCGGTCGGGGTGGCGGGTCCGCAACACAATGAAGCGCGGAGTCCGGGAATCCCGCGCACGGCACCGTCGGCGGCGCGGAGGCCCGGCCCGCGAATCAACGGGAGGCCGCCGTGCAGCACGATGGCTCCACCACCCGCCCGCCCCGCTCCCCGGGCGCGAGCGGACCGACCCTGCTCTACGCCCGGCCGGGCATCGTGGTCACCGGCGAGCGTTTCACCGTCGGCCGCAACAGCTGGCCGGTCGCCGACATCACCCAGCTCTGGACCGCCCGCGGGCCGCACGACCGGCTCGCCCTCCGGGCGGTCGCCGTCTCCGCCGCGCTGATCGGCGCGGTCGGCCTGCTGCTCGGCTTCACCGGTGGGCTGCAACGGCTCACCGCGGCGGCCTACCTCACGCTGGGCGCGGTGGGGCTGCTGCCGCTGCTGCTCGTGCTGGTCGGGGACCGCTGGCGGCCGCCGGCGCACGAGCTGTGGGGACGGCTCGGCGGCGCCGAGGTGCTGCTGTTCAGCAGCGACGACGAGCGGCAGTTCGGTCAGGTCACCCGGGCCCTGCAACGGGCCCGGGAGGGAGTGCGCCACGGCGGCTGGACGGACCCGCCGGCGGCCCAGCCGTGGCGGCCGAACCGCTGACCGGCCCGGGTCAGCCGGCGACCGGCTCCGGGGTCCGCTTCGGCTGCTCGGCGGCCAGCCAGTGGCTCACCCGGCGCTCGGCGTAGAACGAGACGAAGGGCACCGTGCCGGCGAGCATCACCAGCAGCATCCGCTTCAGCGGCCAGTCGGCGCGGCGCGACAGGTCGAAGGTGAGCGCCAGGTAGATCATGTACAGCCAGCCGTGGGCGGTGCCGACCACGGCCACCACAGTCGGGTTGTCGAAGCCGTACTTCAGCGGCATGCCGATCAGGACCAGCACCACCAGCGCCACGCCCACGATCCAGGCGATCACGCGGTACCGGGTAAGGGCTCCGCCCACCGTCGTCCGTCCTTCCGCACCGGCCTCAGCCGGGATAGTCGCCGGGCCTCGCGCCCGGGTTGGCGTTCAACCAGGAAAGGTAGCGGTTGTACGCGGCCAGTTCGCCGTCGTCCCCGTCGACCGGGGCGGCCGGCACCCGGCTGACCCGCACCGGCCGGCGTACCGCCGGGGTGGCGGCGGCCGGCTCGGAGTCGGCGGCCGCCGGCGGCGCCGGGGTGGCCCCGTCCGCGCGCGTGGCCCGCAGCGTGTGCCGCAGCTCACGCCACCAGACGAAGACCACGAAGCCCGCGAAGACCGGCCACTCGATCGCGTAACCGAAGCTCAACGTGTTGCCGTCGGCGGCCCGGGTGACCTGCCACCAGCCCAGCCCGAGGAAGCCCACCACCAGCACGACCATGGCCACGTGGCGGGCGATCCACGCCGGTGTCCAGAGCCGCTTCATGCCATCGAGGGTACCGGGCCCGCCGGCCGTCTCCGACGCGGCGTCGTAGGTGGGTCGGGTTTGGTGACACCCCGGCTGGGCATCCGTCTAGACGCCAGCCCGAACGAGACGAGGGGGCGACGATGACCGAATCAGTACGCCGTGACGCCAGCCCGGAGCAGCGGGTGACGGAGTGGGACGGCGATCACGCCCGCACCCAGGACGTCGACGGTGAGCTGCTCGGGGTGGACCCCGCCGAGCTCAGCGACGAGGACCTGATCCGGGAGACGCAGAGCCTGCACCGGACCCGGCTGGACACCCTCCGGCACGCCACCGACTCGGCGCTCGCCAACCACCTGCGCCGCACCGCCGAACTGGAGACCGAGTACCTGGCCCGGCACCCGGGCCGGGAGGTCGACCCGAGCCGGCTGCGGGACGCCTGATGGCCAGCCACGCCGAGCGCGGCATGTCCGCGCCGCCCGAGGTGGTCTTCAACACCGCCACCGACCCGGACCGGTCGTCGGCCTGGCTGCCGGAGGAGCTGCGCCGGGCCGGCACGCACCGGGTCGAGGTGGTCGACGCCGAGGACATGCGGGCCCGCTGGAGCTCCGAGTCCGCCGGCTGGTCGGCGGACATCGACGTGGAGCCGGCCGACGCCGGTGGCGCCCGGGTCCGGCTGGACCTCACCGGCACCGACCACGGGATGGCCGACGAGATCCTGGCCAGCCTCGCCCGCGAGGTGGCCGACAACCTGACCGCCGGCTGAGCCGGCACCGCCACGACGTTCGAGGGAGGCCGGGTGACCGGGAGTGGCCTGAAGCAGAAGGTGGCGCGGCTGCGCCAGGCGTACGCGCCGCACGAGCACCGGCCGCTGGGCGGCTACCTGGTGGCGATGGGCACCTACGGCGCGGTCACCGCGTCGCTGGTCGGCCTGGTCAGGGCGACCGGCCGCCCGGTGCCGGAGCGGCCGGCGCCCGCCGACGTGGTGCTGCTCTCGATCGCGACCCACAAGCTGAGCCGGCTGCTCTCCAAGGACGCCATCACCAGCCCGCTGCGCGCGCCGTTCACCCGGTACGACCACCCGATCGGCAGCGGCGAGGTGATGGAGCAGGTCCGGGACCAGGGCAGCCCGACCCGGCACGCGCTGGGGGAGCTGGTGAGCTGCCCGTTCTGCCTGGCCGTCTGGGTCGCCACCGGCCTCACCGGTGGGCTGGTGCTGGCGCCCCGGCTGACCCGGCTGGTCGCCACCGCGCTGACCGCGGTGGCCGCCTCCGACTTCCTGCAGATGGGCTACGCGGTGGCCCAGCAGGCGGCCGAGGGTGGGCACCGGGACGAGTGACCCGACGACGCGAAGGGGGCCGGCGCACCGCGCCGGCCCCCTTCGCACGTTCCGGTCCGGTCAGGTGGGCGTGGTGCCGTGGTCCTCGCCGGCCCAGCCCCGCGACGCCTCCGGCTCCCGCTCGTCGCGGTCCTCGCCGGTGATGACGTCGTCGGAGACCGCGGTCTGGTCGTGCTCGCCGGCGAAGTCGGACTCCGACAGCGTGTCGATGCCCTCCGGTGGCTGGCCGAGCGCCGGGGGGTGCTCGTGTTCCTGGTTACGGTCGCTCATCGCGCTGTCCTCTCCGTCCTCGGGCCGCGTCCGCCGGAAGGCTCAGCCCACCGTCCCGCCGAGCAGGTCGGCCGCCTCGTCGACCGCGTACTCGCCCTGTGGCAGGGCGGCGATCCGGGTGAGCAGCTCGGCGGGGAGTTCGGCGGCCACCGCCCGGCGGTAGATGTCCGCCTGACTGATCCGCTCCTGGCCGTGGAAGATGTCGTCGAGCAGTTCGTCGAGCTGCCGGGTGTCCGGCTGCTCGGTCACGGGCGCGTCGTCGGTCACGCCGATCAGCTACCCGGGCCCGATTCGGTCAAACGTCGCCGCCCGGTCCGTCGCACCACCCCGACCCACCCCGTTGATCATGAGGTTGGCGGCGGCGAAGGAGATCGACTCCGCCGCCAACCTCATGATCAACCGCCCAGGATGGGGTCAGGCGGGGGTGGGGAGGGTGGCTCGGCGGGTGCGGACCGCCTGGGCCAGGTGGTCGAGGACGTCGGCCGTCGTGTCCCAGCCGATGCAGGCGTCGGTCACCGACTGGCCGTACTCCAGCCGGCGGGTCGGGTCGAGGTCCTGGCGACCGGGCTGGAGGAAGCTCTCCAGCATGATGCCCACGATGCCGCGCTGCCCGGCGGCGAGCTGGGCGGCCACGTCGGCGGCCACCACCGGCTGGTTGCGGTGGTCCTTGCCGCTGTTGGCGTGGCTGGCGTCCACCACCACCCGCTCGGGCAGCCCGGCCGCGCGCAGCAGGTCCAGCGCCCCCGCCACCGACTCCGCGTCGTAGTTGGGCCGGCCACCGCCGCCGCGCAGCACCAGGTGACCGTCGGCGTTGCCCCGGGTGTGCATGATCGCCGGGGTGCCGGAGACGTCGATGCCCGGGAAGACGTGCGGCACGCCGGCCGCCCGGATCGCGTCCACCGCGGTGGAGATGCTGCCGTCGGGACGGTTCTTCATGCCGATCGGCATGGACAGGCCGGAGGCGAGCTGGCGGTGCACCTGGCTCTCCACGGTCCGCGCGCCGATCGCGCCCCAGGCCACCGTGTCGGCGATGTACTGCGGGGTGATCGGGTCGAGGAACTCGCAGCCGACCGGCAGGCCCAGCCGCAGCACGTCGAGCAGGAGCGCCCGGGCGGTGCGCAGGCCGGTGTTCACGTCGCCCGAGCCGTCCAGGCCCGGGTCGTTGATCAGGCCCTTCCAGCCCACGGTCGAGCGCGGCTTCTCGAAGTAGACCCGCATCACCACCAGCAGGTCGTCGGCGAGCCGGTCGGCGACCTGCCGCAGCCGGCCCGCGTACTCCAGGGCGGCGGCGGGGTCGTGCACCGAGCAGGGACCGACCACGACCAGCAGCCGGTCGTCGGCGCGGTCGAGCACCCGGCCGACGGCACGCCGGCCGGCCACCACGGCCTCGGCGAGGGACTCCTCGAGCGGCAGGTGGTGGTGCAGCAGGGCCGGGGTGGTCAGCGGCACGACACGGTCGATCCGCTGGTCGATGACCCGATGGACATCCGGGGTCGTCGTCACGGTGGGGTTCCTTCCGCCGACCGTGCCCGGGGCCGGCGCCCGGGATCGAGCCGGCTGCTCGTACGCGAAAGGGCAGGGAATCATCCCTGCCCGGCCGGCTCGAAGAGGAGTGACGTCAGCTCATGGTTGAGTCACCGGCTCCTCCAGCCGGCTGCCTAAACCATCGATACGACCGCGTCACGCCCGCCAGCGTACCCGACGGGAGGGGTGGGTCTCACCCGCTCGTCGGGTAAGCCGCGCCTCATGTCAACCCCGGTCGATGGAACGAGCGGTAACGCCGACGGCACCGCACGTGTTCGCCGGCTGTCCGGCCGGGTGACCGCCCCGCCGGATCTGTCCTCCGTCCCGGACTCTGGGAGGCCGGCGCCTCTCGTTCCCCTCGCGACTGCGACGACAGCAATCCGAAAGGTTCCGCTCCGCGTACCGCATCGTGGGAAGGGTGGGGTTCCGCAGTGTCCAGGCGGGGGTATGAGGACGGCATGAGTCACGACCAGAGCGACCAGGACCGGATCGAGTCCCGCGCCCACCTGCTACCCGAGGAGGCGGCGGTCGGCAGCGAGGACCCGGAGGCGCAGGCCGACGCGATCCTCGCCGAATCGGACATCCGGGAGGAGGACCGCAACGCGGCCCCCGACACGGTGCTGGAGCACCGGACCTCCGAGCAGACCGTCACCCCCGTCGAGCCGCCCGACTGAGCCCGACGCCCCGGGCCCGCTGCGATCCCCGGTAGGTGGTGTCCCGCAACCAGGCGAGCGGACCGACCACCCGCAGGCCCGGCGGCACGTTGTTGACCGGATCGAAGGCCAGCGCGGCGTCCTCCCGGGCGCCGCGCCGGCCGTCCAGCCGCACCTCGCCGAACGGCCGCCACGGCCCGACCGCCGAGCCGACCGCCAGCACCAGCCGGGGCCCGTCCGCGCCGGCCACCGCCGAGAGCTCGGCCAGGCCGCGGCCCAGCTCGGGCGAGTCCGGGTCGGCCAGCACCGCCAGGTACAGGCGCCGCCGCCCGGCGCGGAACGACATGATCGAGCTGTACGTCCCGGTGAAGCGACGCCGCGGCAGCGGCAGGTGGCGCAGCACCGGCGCCGCGCCACTCGAACTCGCCAGCAGGTCCACCGGCGGCTCCGGGTCACGGTGCAGCCGGATGCCCACCCCGAGCACGTCCGGCCAGCTTCCCGGGGTGGGCACGCCCTTGGACAGCCGGACCGTCGCCGGCCACCGGCCGGGCAGGTCGAGCAGCGGCACGCCGGTCGGCGGGCCGGGCGTACCCCAGATCAGCACCTCGGCGGAGAAGGTGCGGCCGGCGGGATGCAGCAGTCGGGCGCGCCGGAGCCGGGCCAGCGCGGCGGCGGCGCGTTCGACCGCGGACGATGCGGGGGAGGACATGCCGGGCGAGTACCCCGGCGCGCGGCGACGATGCTCCCCGCGCGTCACCTTTCCGCCCGCGAGATCGGATAGCGTCGGACCATGCCCGACAGCGGTTACCCCTGGCCGATCGAGACGACCCGACTGGACAACGGTCTGCGGGTGGTGGTGAGCGAGGACCGCACCGCCCCCGCGGTCGCCGTGAACCTCTGGTACGACGTGGGTTCCCGCCACGAACCGGCGGGCCAGACCGGCTTCGCCCACCTCTTCGAGCACCTCATGTTCGAGGGCTCGCTCAACGTGGCGAAGACCGAGCACATGAGGTTGATCCAGGGCTCCGGCGGCTCGCTCAACGCCACCACCAACCCGGATCGGACCAACTACTTCGAGACGGTCCCGGCCGAGCACCTGGAACTGGCGCTCTGGCTGGAGGCCGACCGGATGGGCGGGCTGGTCCCGGCGCTGACCCAGGAGACGCTGGACAACCAGCGGGACGTGGTGAAGAACGAGCGGCGCCAGCGCTACGAGAACGTGCCGTACGGCGACGCCTGGCTGCGGCTGCTGCCGCTGCTCTACCCGCCCGGGCATCCGTACCACCACGCCACGATCGGCTCGATGGCCGACCTGAACGCCGCCGACCTGGCCACCTTCCAGGCGTTCCACGCGACCCACTACGCGCCGAACAACGCGGTGCTCACCGTGGTCGGCGACACCACCGCGGCTGAGGTGTTCGCGCTGGCCGACAAGTACTTCGGCGCGCTGGCGCCGCGCGAGGACATCCCGGCCGCCCCGGACGGGCGCACCGTCCCGGCGACCGGGCGGCCCGCGGCGGAGACCGTCGTCTCCGACGTGCCCGCTCCCCGGGTCTACCTCGCGCACCGCACCCACCCGTTCGGCACGCCCGGCTACGACGTGACCACCGTGCTCGCCACCGTCCTGGGCAGCGGCCGGGGCAGCCGGCTCTACCAGCGGCTCGCCGACGGCGAGCGGATCGCCCAGCCGGACCTGGTCGGGGCGTACGGGGTGGACCTCGCGCACGGCCCGGCGCCGCTGATCGCCACCGCCACGGCCCGCGCCGGGGTGACGGGGGACCGGCTGCGCGAGGGGCTGACCGAGGTGGTCGACGAACTGGCCACCGTGCCGGTCACCGCCGCCGAGCTGGACCGCGCCAAGGCGCTGCTGAGCACCATGTGGTGGCGGCAGATGGCCACCGTGGACGGACGGGCGGACATCCTCGGCCGGTACGCCACCCAGTTCGGCGACCCGGCCAAGGCCGCCGAGCGCCTGCCCGCCTGGCTCGCCGTCACCGCGGACCAGATCGCCGAGCAGGCCGCCGAGCTGCTCGGCCCGGCCGACCGGGCGACCCTGACCTACCTGCCCGAGGAGAGCTCATGACGCTGATCGCCACCCGTCCCGGCCCGGGCGCCGGCCGCCCGTACCGGTTCCCGCAGGTGGTCCGCCGGTCCGCCGCCGGCGGGCAGGTCGTCGCCGCGCACCTGCCCGGGCAGAACCTCGCCGTCGCCCTGCTGCTGCTCGACGGCGGCGCCGGCCGCGAGCCGGTCGGCAAGGAGGGGCTCGGCGGGGTGCTGGCCAAGGCGCTGGAGGAGGGCACCGCGCAGCGGGACGCCACCGCGTACGCCCTGGCCATCGAGGCGCTCGGCACCGAGCTGGTGAGCGGGCTGGACTGGGACTCCTTCCAGGTCAGCGTGCAGGTGCCGGTGGACCGGCTGAGCGCCGCCGTGGAGCTGCTGGCCGAGGCGGTGCGGACGCCGAAGCTCGACCCGGCCGATGTGCGGCGGGTCCGCGACGACGAGGTGACCGCGCTGCGGATGGACTGGGCGAACCCGGGTCCCCGGGCCGACGCGGTGCTGCGCGCCGACCTCTTCGGCGCGGACAACCGCTGGGGCCGCCCGCTGTACGGCGACCCGGAGAGCGTGGCCGCCCTGGACGTGGACGACGTGACGGTCTTCCACTCCGAGTGGTTCATCCGCCCCGGCACGCTGATCGTCGCCGGTGACCTGGAGCGGATCGACCTCGACGCGCTCGCCGCGACGGTGTTCACCGGGACCGGCGGTGCGGCCGTGGACAAGGGCGGCCCGATCGAGGTGGCGCTGTCGGACCGGCGGCGGATCATCCTGGTCGACCGTCCCGGTTCGGTGCAGTCCACGCTGCGCCTCGGGCACCCGTCGCCGCACCGCGCCCACCCGGACCACGTGCCGATGACGCTGGCCGGCACGGTGCTGGGCGGGGCGTTCACCTCCCGGCTCAACCACCTGATCCGCGAGGTGCGCGGCTACACGTACGGGATCCGGGGCGACTTCGCCTCCTCCCGCCGGTTCGGCCGGTTCGCGATCAGCTCCGGGGTGCAGACCGCGGTGACCGCGCCGGCCCTGGTCGAGGCGGTCGGCGAGGTGTCGCGTACCCGGCTGACCGGGGTGACCGAGGAGGAGCTGGAGGTGGCCCGCTCCTGGCGCGCCGGCCAGCTCTCGGTCGAACTGCAGAGCCCCCGGGCCATCGCCTCGGCGCTGACCACGCTGGTCGTGCACGACCTGCCGGACGACTACCACGCCCGGCTGCGCGAGGCGCTGCTCGCGGCAACCGTCGAGGAGGTCTCCGCGGCGGCCGCCACCCACCTGCACCCGGAGTCGCTCACCCTGGTCGTCGAAGGCGACTCGGCGGTGATCCGGGACGAACTGGTGGCCGCCGGCCTGGGTGCGGTGGTCGACCACACCCCCTGACGGTGTGGCGCCGGGTGTGATTCCCGTCGCGCCGGCCGGTCGCCGGTCGGCGGCCCCCGGCGCGGATGCTGCGGCCGGGGGCCCGGCCGGCGGAGGATTCTCCGCCGGCGGCCCACCCTCGGGCGGCGTCGTTGCAGGTGGCGGGCCGGATCGGCGGAAACCGCGATCGGCGGCGCGCGCCCCGGCCGGTGGGAAAGGGTTCCCACCGGCACCGTCCGGCTGGGTAGCCTCGCGGGCATGAGGATCGGCATTGTGGGGGCCACCGGCCAGGTCGGTGGCGTGATGCGGCAGGTGCTGGCGGAGCGGGAGTTCCCGGCGGAGCAGGTGCGGCTGTTCGCCTCGGCCCGGTCGGCCGGGCGCACGCTGCCCTGGCGCGACGGCGAGGTCACCGTCGAGGACGCGGCCACCGCGGACTACCGCGGCCTGGACATCGTGCTCTTCTCGGCGGGCAAGGGCACCTCCCGGGAACTCGCCCCCCGGGTCGCCGAGGCCGGCGCGGTCGTCATCGACAACTCCTCGGCGTTCCGGATGGACCCGGAGGTGCCGCTGGTGGTCGCCGAGGTCAACCCGCACGCCATCGCCGACCGCCCCAAGGGCATCGTGGCCAACCCGAACTGCACCACCATGGCGGCCATGCCGGTGCTCCGCCCGCTGCACGAGGAGGCCGAGCTGGTCGGCCTGGTCGTCGCCACCTACCAGGCGGTCTCCGGCGCCGGCCTGGCCGGCGTGGCCGAGCTGGACGAGCAGGTCCGCAAGGTCGCCGAGCACGCGGCCGAGCTCGCCTTCGACGGTTCGGCCGTGGAGTTCCCCGCGCCGCGCTCGTTCGCCCGCCCGGTCGCCTTCAACGTGCTCCCGCTGGCCGGCTCGATCGTCGACGACGGCTCCTTCGAGACCGACGAGGAGCAGAAGCTGCGCAACGAGAGCCGGAAGATCCTCGGGATTCCCGGGCTCAAGGTCAGCGGCACCTGCGTCCGGGTGCCGGTCTTCACCGGCCACTCGCTCCAGATCAACGCGCGCTTCGCCCGCCCCGTCACACCGGCCCGGGCCCGCGAGCTGCTCGACGGTGCGCCGGGCGTGGCGCTCTCCGAGGTGCCGACCCCGCTGGAGGCGGCCGGCCAGGACCCGACCTACGTCGGGCGGATCCGGACCGACGAGACCGTCGAGCACGGCCTCGCCCTGTTCTGCTCCAACGACAACCTGCGCAAGGGCGCGGCCCTCAACGCCGTGCAGATCGCCGAACTCGTCGCCGCCGAGCGGCGCTGACCCCGGTCCCGTGTGCCCGGCGGATGGCCGGGCACGCGGGCGGGACATGCGCTGGAATGGGGGGCGACCCACCGATCGACGCGGGAGGCCCCATGACGGACGAGCGGACCCGGCAGGCCCTGACCGACCTCATCGCGAGCCGCCGGCTCGGCGTGCTCGCCACCCTGAAGCGGGACGGGCGGCCGCAGCTGTCCACGGTGGTCTACTCGCTCGACCGGGACGCCGGGTTGATCCGGGTCTCGGTCACCGACGGCCGGGCCAAGACCGCCAACCTGCGCCGCGACCCCCGGGCCAGCTTCCACGTCAGCAGCGAGGACGGCTGGGCGTACGCGGTCGCGGAGGCCCGCGCCGAGCTGACCCCGGTGGCGGAGCGGCCGGACGACCCGACCGTCGAGGAACTCGTCGGGCTCTACCGGGCGGTGCAGGGCGAACACCCGGACTGGGACGACTTCCGGCGCGCCATGGTGGCCGAGCGCCGGCTGGTGCTCCGGCTGCACGTCGAGCGGGTCTACGGGATGCCCCCGCGCGGCTGAGGGCCCGGCGGGAGGGGTACGGGTTACCTCGCCCGGACCGCCGGGTAGACCGCCGTGCCGACACCGAGAGGGGAGCACCATGACAACGGTCGGAGAGTTCATGACGACCCGGTTGGTGACGATGGACGGCAGCGACACCCTCACCGCCGCGGCGCAGGAGATGCGGGACAGCGCGATCGGCGACGTGGTGGTGACCGATGGCGACAACGTGGTCGGCATCGTCACGGACCGGGACATCACGGTGCGGGGCGTGGCCGAGAACATGGATCCCAACACGACCCGGCTCAACCAGATCACCAGCAAGGACGTGGTGACGGTGAGCCAGTACGACGACGCGGTGGCCGCCGCCGACCTGATGCGCACCTACGCGGTCCGCCGGTTGCCGGTGATCGACGACGGCCGTCTGGTCGGCCTCGTCTCCATGGGTGACCTGGCCGTGGAGCGGGAGCCCCAGTCGGTGCTCGCCGACATCAGCGCCGACGAACCGAACAACTGACTCGTCCGCCGCGGTGACGCCGGCCTCCGGTTCGGGGGCCGGCGTTCGCGTGCGCAGGCCCGACCCGCGCCAGGACGGGCCGGGAGGGCGACTCACCCGAACCGGGCGAGGTTGACGGCGTACTCGACGGGGACCCGTCCTCGGACGTCGCATGCCGCGGATCGCGGGAGGAGCCGCCCGGATGGACACGACCACGAGATTCTTCGAGGACCTGGACCGGCGAGGGTTCGAACCGCTGCTCGCCAAGACCTCCGGAACCCTCCGGTTCGACCTGCACGAGGGACCGCAGACCACGCACTGGCTGCTGGAGATCGACCGGGGCAACCTCCGGGTCCGCCAGGAGGACCAGGAGGCCGACACCGTCATCGGTACCGAGCCGCGACTCTTCGGCGAGCTGGTCACCGGCCAGGAGAACGCCATCGCGGCGCTGCTGCGCGGCGACATGACGGTCGCCGGCGACCTGCGCCTGGTGTTGCAGGTCGAACGCATCTTCCCCGGTCCCCCGGACTCCCGTGGGCCGCACCACTCGTTCCAGAGGAGGGCTGCCTGATGGCCGCGAGCAACACCATCCGCATCCTGGACGGCAACACGTTCGTGGTCTCCGAGGACACGGGTGACATCGAGGCCACGCCGAGCGAGCCGACCGGCCTCTTCTCGCTGGACATGAGGTTCCTGTCGAAGTGGGTGCTGACCGTCAACGGCGAGCGCCTCAACGCGCTCTCCTACGACGACCTCCAGTACTACGAGGCCCGGTTCTTCCTGGTGCCGGGGATGGCCACGCACTACATCGACGCGAAATTGTCGATCATCCGGGAGCGGGCGGTGGGGGGCAGCTTCCGCGAGACCCTGACCATCCTCAACCACGACGAGAAGCCCGTGGACCTGGAGATCCGGATGGACGCCGGCGCCGACTTCGCCGATCTGTTCCAGGTCAAGGACGAGATCGTCAACAAGAAGGGCGAGACCTACTCCGAGGCCGAGGCGGACAAGCTCCGGCTCGGCTACCGGCGTGGCAACTTCCGGCGGGAGACGGTCATCTCCGCGTCCCGGCCGGCCCGCTACGACCGCAACGGGTTCGCCTGGAGCATCCACCTGGAACCCAACGAGCAGTGGGACACCGCCATCGACGTGCAGACGCACGCGGTCGGCCCGGGCGGCCGGGACCTGCGGATGGGGCTGCGCGCGCACGGCACCGAGCGGCTGGCCCTCCAGCACGACCTGGAGCAGTGGATCGCCAAGGCGCCGAAGGTGAACAGCGAGCACGGCCAGGTTGCCTCCACGTACCGGCGCAGCCTGATCGACCTGGCCGCGCTGCGGTTCTCGCCGCTCTCCCTCGGCGGGCAGACGCTGCCGGCCGCCGGCCTGCCCTGGTTCATGACCATGTTCGGCCGGGACAGCATCTTCACCTGCCTCCAGGTGCTGCCGTTCGCCCCGGAGATGTCGAAGACCACGCTGCGCATCCTCGGCGCGTTGCAGGGCACCAGGTTCGACGACTTCCGCGACGAGGACCCGGGCCGGATCCTGCACGAGATGCGCTACGGCGAGACCGCCGCCTTCGAGGAGCAGCCGCACTCGCCCTACTACGGCTCCGTGGACGCGACGCCGCTGTTCATCGTGCTGCTCGACGAGTACGAGAAGTGGAGCGGCGACGTCGCGCTGGTCAAGGAGCTGGAACGGGAGTGCCGGGCCGCGCTGAAGTGGGTCGACGACTACGCCGACCTGGTCGGCAACGGCTACATCTGGTACGAGCGGCGCAACAGCGACACCGGCCTGGAGAACCAGTGCTGGAAGGACTCCTGGGACTCCCTCTCGTACTCCGACGGCACGCTGCCGCCGTTCCCGCGGGCCACCTGCGAGGTGCAGGGGTACGCGTACGACGCGAAGGTGCGGGCCGCCCGGCTGGCCCGGGAGTTCTGGGGCGACCCGGCGTACGCCGACCAGCTCGAACGTGAGGCGGCGGAGCTGAAGGAGCGGTTCAACCGGGACTGGTGGGTGGCCGACGGCGGCTACTACGCCCTGGGGCTGGACCCGACCGGCCGGCAGTGCGACGTGCTCAGCTCCAACATCGGCCACCTGCTGTGGAGCGGCATCGTGGACGAGGACCGGGCGGAGCAGATCGCGGCGCACCTGGTCGGCCCGCGGCTCTTCACCGGGTGGGGGGTGCGCACCCTGGCCGAGGGCGAGGTCCGCTACAACCCGATCGGCTACCACAACGGCACGATCTGGCCGTTCGACAACTCCTTCATCGCCTGGGGCCTGCGCCGGTACGGCTTCGCCGAGGAGGCCGCCACCATCGCCAGCGGCATCCTGGACGCGGCGCGGTACTTCGACGGGCGGCTGCCGGAGGCGTTCGGCGGCTACCCGCGGGACCTCACCAAGTTCCCGGTGGAGTATCCGACGGCGTGCAGCCCGCAGGCCTGGTCGACCGGCACCCCGCTGCTGCTGATCCGGACCATGCTCGGGCTGGAGCCGCACGAGGGACACCTCGCGGTGGACCCGCGGCTGCCGATCGGCATGGGGCGGATCGAGGTGCTGGACATCCCGGGCCGGTGGGGCCGGGTGGACGCCTTCGCCCGGGGTCGGCTGGACCTGCACAACAAGACCGCCTGACCGGTGTCGGAACGGGTGCCGCCGAGCCCGTGGGCTCGGCGGCGCCCGCGCGCTCAGTGCCCCGGCAGCAGCGTGTCGCCGTGCGCCTCGCTCCGGGGGAGCAGGCAGAACTCGTTGCCCTCCGGGTCGGCCAGCACGGTCCACCGGGGCAGCTCCCGGACCACCGTGGCGCCGGCCTCCAGCACGGCGGCCCGCTCCTCGGCGTCGCCGACCAGGTCGAGGTGGATCCGGCCGGGGCCGGGCAGGTCGTCGACCGGGCTGATCCAGACGTCGGGCCGGCGGCCGGCCGGGTCCCGCAGCAGCACCGACTCGTCCGGCTCCAGCGACCGGTCGGCGAGCTTCGCCAGGTCCTGATCGACCACCGGCAGCCCGGTCACCGTGCTCCAGAACGGGGCGAGCAGGTAGGGGTCGCGGCAGTGGATGACGATCGCGGAGAGCTCGGGCATGCCCTGCACCGTAGTCGGCTCAGGCCGGTGGCAGGACGCTGTCCAGGAACGCGGCGGTGACCGCCCGGATGTCGGGGCGGGCCAGGTCGAGCGCGTGCCCGCCGTGGGTGAGCCAGAGGTGCGTCGGGTGGCCGGCGGCGAGCAGCCGGCCGGCCAGCCCGAGCGACTGGGCGGCCGGCACCGCGGCGTCGTCCCGGCCGTGCACCAGCAGCACCGGCACGCCCGAACCCGGGTGACTGGCGACGGTCGCGTCGACGGTCGCCGCGTCGCCCGCGGCGGGCGGGTGCCCGAGCAGGTCCGCCCAGGGATCGTCGTGCCGACGCAGCCGCCGCCACTCCGGGTCCAGCGGGTCGACCGGCGCCCAGTACGCCAGCACCGCCCGGACGTCGCCCGGCCGCTCCACCCCGCGCAGGCCCAGGTGCAGGGCCAGCATCGCGCCGGCCGAGTCGCCGCCGACCAGCAGCGGCAGCCCGCCGGCCGCGGCACGGGCGGCCCGGGCGGCGGCGCGGACGTCGTCGAGCTGGGCCGGCCAGCGGGCCTCGGTCACGAAGCGGTAGGTCGCGGGCACCACGCGCAGCCCGAGCGGGGCCAGGGCGGCGCCGTCCTCGTCGGAGCGGGCCCGCCACCCGCCGCCGTGGATCCAGAGCAGTACGGCGCGATCGGTCATCCGGCCATGCTGGCCGCTCCGGACGCCGCCGGCGAGCCCGCTCTGCCGAGGGCAGAGCGGGTGCCGTTCGCCCCTACGGTCGCGTAACCTACCCGGGGTAAAGTTGGCGAATGTCGGAGCTCGTGTACCCGCCCGTGATCCTCGCCGCCAAGACGATGTTCCGCGCCCTCGACCTGCGCCTGCGCGTGGAGGGCAGCCACCACGTGCCGCGCACCGGCGGGGCGGTGCTGGCCTCCAACCACGTCAGCTACCTCGACTTCATCTTCTGCGGCTACGGCGCGCACGAGTCCCGCCGGCTGGTCCGGTTCATGGCCAAGGACTCCGTCTTCCGGCACAAGGTCTCCGGCCCGCTCATGCGCGGCATGAAGCACATCCCGGTGAACCGCGCCGCCGGCGCCGGGTCGTACGCCTCGGCGGTGGGCGCGCTGCGCCGCGGCGAGGTGGTCGGCGTCTTCCCGGAGGCGACCATCAGCCGCTCCTTCACCGTCAAGGACCTGAAGAACGGCGCGGCCCGGATGGCCCAGGAGGCCGCCGTGCCGCTGCTGCCGGTCGCGCTCTGGGGCACCCAGCGGCTGTGGACCAAGGGCCGGCCGCGCACCCTGACCCGCCGGCACACCCCGATCACCATCCTGGTCGGCGAGCCGATCGACCCGGCCGCCCACCCGGACGGCAACGCCCTGACCGCCGAGCTGCGCACCCGCCTCACGGCGCTGGTCGACCGGGCCCAGCGGGAGTACCCGGACCAGCCCGCCGGCCCGGACGACACCTGGTGGCAGCCGGCCCACCTGGGCGGCACCGCGCCGACGCCGGAGCAGGCCGCCGAGCTGGACCGCCCGGGGCGCCGCACCCCCACCGCCTGATCCGCGGCGGGAGCCGGGACGTGGCCGGATCGTTCCGCATCCGGGCATGATGGTGTCTGCCGGCCGGGCGCCCGCCCGGCCAGGATCGAGCCCATGAGCAGAGCAGCACTCGTCGTCATCGACGTCCAGGAGTCCTTCCGGCAGCGCCCGATCTGGGCCCACGCCTCCCAGCCCGACATCGTCGACCAGGTGAACCGGCTGGTCGACGCGGCCCGCCGCCGGGGCGACCTGGTGGTCTGGGTCCTGCACGCCGAGCCGGGGAGCGGTGGCGTCTTCGACCCGGCGCTCGGGCACGTGCGGCTGATCGCCGGCCTCGCCCCGGCGGCCGGAGAGCCGACGCTGGTCAAGACCTCGCACAACGCCTTCACCACCACGAACCTCCAGCAGGTGCTCACCCTCGCCGGGATCCGCGACGTGACGGTCTGCGGCATCCGCACCGAGCAGTGCGTGGAGACCACCGCCCGGGTGGGCTGCGACCTCGGGTACGAGATGACGTTCGTGACCGACGCGACCGTCACCTTCCCCACCCCGCACCGGGACCTGCCGGCCGACGCCCCGCTGGAGCGGATCCTGGCCGACCCGCGCACCCTGTCCACCGCCGAGATGACCGCCCGCACCGAATACGCCCTGGCCGGCCGGTTCGCCACCGTGCGCACCGTCGCCGAGGTGACAGACGCCGTCCCGATCGGCGCCTGAGCCCATGGCCCGGGTCGAACGACGGCTCCAGCTCGGTGCGTCCGGCGCCGCGCCGCGGCCCGGAGCCGTCGTGTTCCTGCTGGTGCCGCAGTTGCACCTGCTGGACCTCGCCGGGCCGGCCCAGGTCTTCTCCGCCGCCGCCGACCTCGGGTACGACTACCGCCTGCACTACGTCGCCGCCACCCCCGAGGTGCCGACCGTGCAGGGGGTGACGCTGCGGGCCACGCCGGACTGGCCCGCGCTGGAGCGCGACGACCTGGTGGTCGTACCCGGATGGCGGTTGTCGGCGCACGGCCCGGCGGGGCCGGTCGGGCCCGACGAGCTGCGGCGGCTGGCCGACCATCACGCGGCCGGCGGCACCGTGGCGAGCGTCTGCGCGGGCGCCTTCGCGCTCGCCCGGGCCGGGCTGCTCGACGGGCGGCGCTGCACCACCCACCACGACGTGCAGGACGAGCTGGCCCGGCGGCATCCGGCGGCCCGGGTGGTCCGCGACGTGCTCTACGTGGTCGACGACCGGGTGGTCAGCTCCGCCGGCATCGCCAGCGGCATCGACGTGGCGCTGCACCTGATCGCCACCCGGCACGGCCCCGCGGTGGCCGCCCGGATCGCCCGCACCCTGGTCGTGTACGCCCGGCGCAACGGCCACGAGCAGCAGGCCAGCGCGATGATGCGGTACCGGTCGCACCTGTCCGACGCGGTGCACCGGGCGCAGGACCTGATCGACGGGCACTACGCCGAGCCGCTGCCGCTGGCCGACCTGGCCGCCGCCTGCGGCGTCGCCGAACGCACCCTGAGCCGGCTGTTCCGGCAGGCCACCGGGCTGACCCCGCTCGGCTACCAGCACCTGCTGCGGGTGGAACGGGCCGAGCACCTGATCGGGCACGGCGCCACGGTGGAGGCCGCCGCCCGCGCGGTCGGCTTCACCGACGCGAGGATGCTGCGCCGGCTGCGCGCCCGGGGCCGCCCCGACCCCGCCGCGCTGCGGCTGGCCGGCTGAGCCCGCGCGTCAGCAGGCGGAGCCGGGGCGGTCCCGCGCCGGAACGTCCTGACGCGGCCAGGCCGGCGGCTCCGTCGCCGCCGGGCGGTAGTAGTCGTCGCGGGACAGGAACTCCACCGGCAGCGAGCCGGGCAGGGTCACCGCGCCCCGGGCCGGGCCGGGCGCCGGGCCCATCCGGACCCGCAGGGCGTCCCGCTCCGGCGGGGAGAGGTCCACCAGCTCGGGGCGCGCCAGCCGGAACGCGGCCACCGAGCGGCGTACCTGCCGGGCCAGCGCGGTGACCAGGGCGATCGGGCCGGCGAGCGCCAGCGTGGGCTGCCGGATGGTGCGCAGCGCGTCGCAGACCACCCGCAGCTCGCCGGTGCCGTCCGGGCCCTCGGCCAGCTCCAGCCGGGACGGCCACTGCCAGCGGATCTGGCCGCTGACCAGGCGGGACAGCCGGACCGGGCGCCGGTGCCGGGCGTCCGTCCGGCCGTCCCGCCCGGAGACCAGGGACAGCTCGGAGCCGGTGCAGACGTACGCCAGCCGCCGGTCGGTCACGGTGACCGTCGCGGGGGTGGGCAGCGCCCAGGACCGGACGTCGTCGGTGGGGCCGAGCAGGTGACCGGCCACCGGCAGCCGGTGCTGCCCGAGCAGGTGCTCGCCCGGCTCCGGGAGCAGCGCGTACCGCCGGTCGAGCACGGGGCGGGTGGGATCGTCATCGGCGTCGAAGCGGTGCGGCCCGATGAAGAAGGGTGCGGCGTCCTCCGGCACGGTCACGACCTCCCGGTCCCGGTTGGTGATACGTCGAGCCTGGTCCAGGCGGGGACGGCTGTCATGACAGCCGTTAGGGGGTCGGCCGGTCGGCGGACGCCTGTGACCGGTAGATGCCGATATCTTCCGGCCGGACGAGGCCGTCCTCGATCGCCCGGGCGAGCAGCGCCGCCTTGGTGGCGGCCGGCCGCCCGGCCCGGGTGTACTTGATCCGCGCGCGGTCCACGTACTGCTTCACGGTGTGCTCGCTGATCCGCATCCGGCGCGCCACCGACGCCTTCGACATCGACTGGAACCACAGCAGCAGGGCCTCGCGCTCCTTGTCCGACAGGACCGGGCGGTCCGGCCGGGGGTCGCCCACGATCGCCCCGGCCAAGGCCGGCGGCACGTACGGGCGGTCGCTCGCCGCGGCGAGCACGGTGGCCACGCAGTGCTCCCGCCCCTCGTGCTTGGCGAGGAACGCCACCGCGCCGGCGTCCAGCGCGGCCAGCATGGTCTCCGGGTCGGTGTGCTCGGAGTAGACCACCACCCGACGGCCGGCGGCGCTCAGCTCGGCCAGCTTGTCGAACACCATCCGCCCGTGCAGCCGCAGGTCGAGCAGGACCACCTCGGCCTCCGGGGCGGCCCGCAGCACCACGTCCGGATCGTCCCCGGTGGCCAGCACCCGCAGCCGCGGCTCGCCGGCCAGCCAGGCCCGTACCCCGTCGATCACGACCGGATGGTCGTCCACGATCGCCACCCCGACGGGCTGCCCGCCGGTCACGTCCTCCGCCACCGGGTCTGCGTCCATCTGATCTCCCCGTCCCGCTCGTGCAGGTGTTCCACCGGACCGTCCCCGCCCCCGTCCCCGGCGGGTGGACCGGTCGCGTCCGGCCCGTCGTGGTCGGGCGTGACCAGGCTGACCACCACCTCGTCCGGCCCGGCCACCACGGTCAGCCGGGCCCAGTCGCGGGCACCGGCGAGCGCCGCGGTCGGCGGGTCGGCCAGCCGCCGACGGACCTCGACCGGCAGCTCCGGCGGCGCCCCGACGGCGACCAGCTCGATCGGCAGGCCGTTCCGTTCCGCCAGGTCGGCGGCGGCGCGCAGCTCATGCAGCAGCGGATCAGGCACGTCGTCCGACTCGGCGATCAGCCGGCGCAGCCGGGCCGCCGCCAGCACCGCGCGGCGGCGTACCGCCGGGTCGGCCGGGTCGGCGTCGCCGGCCGCGAGGGCGGCCAGCACCTCCTCGGCCGTGCCGCTCACCAGAGCGAGCCGCGCCTGCCGCTCCCGCCGGGCCCGTTCCGCCGCGTCCCGCTCCGCCGCCACGGCCAGGGCCCCGGCGGCGGTGCCGGCCCGGTCCCGGGCCAGCGCGGCGATCGCCGCCGCACCCGCGAAGACCGCCACCGGCAGCGACGAGGTGCCGTAGACGTACATCGCGAAGCGGCTGAGGTCGGCCGGGGCGGTGGCGCCGTGCAGGACCACCGCGGCGAGGGCGATGGCCGCGTGCGCGCCGAGCAGCGCGAGCAGCCAGCGCAGCGGCCGCCGCCAGAGCACCACCAGGAAGAACCAGGCCAGCCCGCCCCACACCCAGTTGGCCGTGGTGAACAGGTGCCGTTCGCCGGCCGCCGCGAAGACCGCCCCGTCGACCACGAGCAGCGCCGCCGCCAGCGGCCGGGCGGGTGGCAGCCCGCCGCGCAGCAGGCGTACGCCGGCCGCGCCGCCGATCGCCGCGGTAACCAGCCAGCCGCCGACGACCACCGGCGGGGCGGCCAGCCGGGACCCGGCGCCGAGCAGCGCCGGCAGCCCGATCGCCAGGTGCCACGCCAGTGCGATGACCACCGCCACGATCCGGGCACCCCGGTCCGAGGCGTCGGCCACCGCGTGGGCCGCCGTCGCGGCCGCCCCCGGATCGGCGCGCTCGGGCGTCCGCTGCCGCACGACGGGCCGGGCCGTCGTGCCGGTCCCGACCGCTCCCGACTCAGTGGACACCCGACCACTCCAGCCGGATCCGGGTGCCGGCGCCAGGGGCGGAGGTCACCTCTGCGCGGCCGCCCACCGTGGCCATCCGGCCGTGGATCGACTCGCGCAGGCCGTACCGGTGGGCCGGGACCGTGGCCGGGTCGAAGCCGGGGCCGTCGTCGGTCACGTCGACCACGACGGTGTCCGCGTCCCGGGCCAGACGCAGCGTCGTGGCGGCGCCCGGCGCGTGCCGCACCACGTTCGCCAGCGCGGCGGCGGCGCTGTCGGCGAGCGCCGCGGCGACCACCGCGGGCACCCGGCACGGCGCCAGCGTCGCGGCGACGGTCAGCTCGGGCAGCCGGGCGAGGACGGTCCGCAGCCGCTCGTCCAGGGCCACCGCGCCGGTTGCCGGCGCGGAGCGTGCGTCGGCCAGGGCGGTGAGGGTACGCAGGTCGGCCGCGCACCGCTCGCGCAGCGCGGCGGACGGGCCGGACACCGCGCCGAGCCCGACCATGGTGAGCGTGGCGAGGACGGTGTCGTGCAGGTCCCGGTTCTGCCGCCGCTCGGCCTCCCGGGCGGCCCGCCCCACCACCGCCTCGTGGGACAGCCGCTGGTAGTCCGTGAAGGCGGCGTCGGCACTGCCGATCCGGTGGCGCATCACCGCGGTCATCATCGCCGTGCACCCGGTCTGCACCAGCAGCGTCCCGGCGTGCGCCCGTGCCTCCACCGGGTTGCCGGCCAGGGTGGCGCCGACCGCGTAGCCGGCGGCGACCAGCAGCCCGGCCGGGACCGACCAGCGGGCCGGTGCGGTGGCCTGCGCGTTGATCACGGTGGTGCTGGCGAGCACCGCGACCCAGCTCCCCTCGCCGGGCAGCACCTCCGGCGCGACCAGCCAGGGGATCGCCAGCCCGGTCGCGGTGGTCAGCGCCACGTCACCGGCCACCAGCGCGCCGGTGATCCCGTGCCGGAGCGCGCGGACGGCGTACCAGGCGGACCAGGCGGTGAGCGCGACGATCGCCGGGACGAGCAGGGCCACCTGGACGGGCGGGGTGCGCACCGCCAGCGCGACCACCGCGGCGACCAGGCCGCAGGTGAGCCGGAGCAGCGCCGGCAGCGTGGTGAAGACCAGGGTGAACGCGCCGCCCGCCGGCCGGTCCAACGGGGACGGCGGCAGGGTCGTGGCGGCAACGACCGGCATCGGGGGAGGTGTCCTTCCGGCAGCGACCCGGTCGGGTCCGCACGGCCTAGATCGACGCCGGAGAATAGCATGCTCGCAGGCAACCGGTCACCCACGGTACGCGGCGCGTCGCTTACCGACTCCCGGCCGGTGGAAGTAGGCCGTGGTGAAGCCGGTCCGCGGGCCGAGCAGCAGGGTGGCGTCGGCCGAACCGTCGGGCAGCGGCAGGTCCCGGGCGTCACCCACGGTCGCGGTGATTCCTGGGTACGCCGCGCGGGCCGCCGCGACGTGTGCCGGCACCACGTCGGCGGGTCGATGCTGCGGCATCCGTCGATGGTGGACGTCCGGTCCCGGCCCGTCACCCGGTTTACCGCGCGAGCTACTGGCGCGGCGCTCCTACCCTGCGGACATGACGTACCAGCCGGCCATGGTGCCACCCAGGAAGTCGAACACGACCCGGGTCGTGCTCACCGTCGTCGGCGTGGTTCTCGCGCTCTGCTGCGTGGGCGGCGTGGTCGGCGGCTTCGCCCTCTACCGCGTGGTGCAGGACGCCACCGGTCCGGCCCGGACCGCCGTGGACACCTTCGCCGGCGCCCTGGTCGACCGCGACTACCCGACCGCGTACGGCCAGCTCTGCGGGCGGGTGCGTGACCGGGTCAGCCAGGAGGACTTCGTCCGGCAGCAGTCCGCCCAGCCCGCGCTGACCGGCTACCGGATCGTCGGGTTGAACGTCACGAACAGCAACGGACGGGTCAGCGGGTCGGCGCAGGTCCGCTTCACCCCGCAGAGCGGCACCACCGTGACGCAGGCGTTCGTCCTGGTCAAGGAGGACGGCGGGTGGCGGATCTGCGAGTGACGGCGTCCCCGTCCCGGCCCCTCGGTTCCTCGCTCTCCGGTCACGGTCCGTGCCGTCGTGCCGCCGCATGGGTAGCGGTGTGACATCCGGCGCGGGACCAGCGCTGAGGGGCACGGAACGAAGGCACGGGACTCGTGACCAGCGCGTCCACGGCGTAGCCGACCGGTCACCGGGTGGCTCCGCCCGGGCGCGGGTGGTCGGCCACCCCTCCGGCCGGCGCCGGGTCACCCGTGCCCCGGTCCCGCTGTTCCGGAGGCACGCCGGGCGGCACGTCCGTGTCCATCCCCCACAACGGAGCCGTACCGATGTCACAGCTCGTCCTCGCGAAACTGCTCACCCTCAAGGCCGGCGCGGCGGTCCTCGCCGTCACCGCCGGCGGTGGGGTCGCGTTCGCCGCCGCGACCGGCACCCTGCCCGGTCCGCTCGCCGACCGGAGCGCGAAGCCGTCGGCCCACGCCACCGACACGCCCTCCCCGAACGACGGCAAGGGCAAGGGCCCGGCCGACGCCAAGGGCACCCCGTCGCCGAACCTGGTGGGGCTCTGCCGGGCGTACCGGGCGGGCGCGGGTGACAACCCGGGCAAGGCGCTGGAGAGCCCCGCGTTCCGCGTCCTGGTCACCACCGCGGGCGACAAGGAGAAGGTGGCGGCGTACTGCGACACGCTGCTCGCCGCCGAGAAGGGCCGGCCGGCGCGGCCGACCGCCACGCCCAGCCACCCGGCGGGCCAGCCGGACAACCGGCCGACCGGCACCGGGACCGAGCGACCCGG